>NZ_JAEQCX010000038.1:0-97433 GCF_020738035.1 Microcoleus sp. PH2017_28_MFU_U_A | reverse complement strand
TCACTTTAGTTATACGTGAGCATATTTTTGCGAACCTTCAGAGTGATGCTATGGCCGAGAGTACATAGATAATGCTTTTTGTCAATGCGTAAGTCCTAGCTACGTTAAAAATCTAACACAAAGCCGTCCTAGAAGGACGGGGCTTTAAACCCAAGTTTTTGGTAAAGCGAAGCTAAAACCTATTTGTTCGGTACGAGTGCCTCAACCCAACCTAATTTCTAAGAGGCTTTTCCCGTTTGGCGAAAATCTTGTTTAACAAAAACCCAGGTCTCATCCCCATGCCTGAAGTTAGCGGATGTTAGTTGTATACTCCTTAACAAGGCAGCAGTAGAGTGCGTCACACAAGAAACTGGAAATATCCGAGAAAATGTGAGGCTACGGGGCACCCTACAATACTCCCTCTCGGGAGACTGGTGCAGCGCCAGCAGCCAGGATTCAGGAAACAGCAGTAAAATTGCTCCTGAGTTGAGAATTTCAGACGGACATCACACACTCGGCAAGATGAAACTGCGTCGGAAAACACTATCAATAGTTGGCATTACCATCGCTGGACTGACTGGCATTCTCTATGCAGCCTCCTCCAGCATCCTTTTGGGCAGCCTTGTCAAAGCAGAGGAACAAGAAGCCACACAGGTTGTCAAGGGAGTGCTCAGCGTGTTCGGGCAAACCGCAGACGACTTCAACTCGCGCTTTGCTGACTGGTCTGCGTGGGATGACACCTACACTTTTATCCAAAACCGCAACTCAGAATTCATTGCCTCGAATTTAGTTCCAGAAGGGCTGAATAATTTGAGAGTTCATCTAGCCATATTTGTCAATACTTCTGGCAAAATAGTTTACGGTACGGGTTTAGACAGCGACAAGATGAAACTAACGCCTGTTCCAGAAGCATTAAAAGAGCATATTTCTCTCAACGACCCGCTGTTGCAGCACCCCAACGCCAAAAGCAGCCTCGCTGGTGTCCTGCTGCTGCCCTCAGGGCCGATACTGATTACTTCCCGGCCAATTCTCACTACAAAAAGCACCGGCCCGATTCGGGGCACGCTGGTATTCGGGCGCAATTTCGATGCTGCGGGCATTGAGAAGCTTTCTAAAATTACTCGGTTGCCGCTGATTGTACACAGCGTTAATGAAGCTCATTTACCGGCTGACTTTCTGAAAGCGCGACACAAACTGTCGGGAAAAAAACCGATTTTTGTGCGTCCTGTCAGCGAAGATTTGATGGCAGGTTATGCTTTGATCCGGGATATTTACGATCGACCGGCGCTACTTCTACGGGTGGATATGCCCAGAGAAATCTACCGCCAAGGTCAAACCAGTTTAATGTACCTGCTGGTGTCTGTAGGGTTAGCGGGAATAGGATTTATCGGCTGCACTCTGCTGCTGATTGAGCGTTTGGTGCTGTCTCGGTTGAGCAGTTTGGCGAAAGCAGTTAACCGCGTCAGCAGCAGCCAAGACCTCTCGGTGCGACTGCCGGTCACGGGCGCAGACGAGTTGGCCGACCTTGCCCATACTATCAATGGAATGCTCGGGACGATCGCGATCGCCGAAAGCGAACAACTTGAGGAAAAAGCCCGCTACCAAGCCGTAGTCGAGCAAGCTACAGACTGCATTTTCCTGTGGGACGCTCAAACCAAACGCATTTTAGAAGCCAATACAGCCTTTAGAAACTTGCTCGATTACAGTCTTGATGCAATTTCGCAACTGAGTGTTTACGATATCGTCGCCTATTCCAAAGACCTAGTTGACCGAAATATCCTGTTCCTGCTAAGAGAGAAACAACTCAGAATTGGCGAAGTTCTCTACCGCCGCCGAGACGGTTCCTGCGTGGATGTGGAAGTAAGCGCCAGCCTGATTTCCTACGGCGGCCGCGAGATTATTTGCACTGTTATCCGCGACATTACCGAGCGCAAGCAAGCCGAAGCCGAACTCCGAGCCTCGGAAGAACGCTACAGACTTTTGTTTAAAAACAACCCCCATCCGATGTGGGTTTACGACTTAGAAACTCTGGAATTTATAGCCGTCAATCACGCTGCTGTAGAGCACTACGGGTACACTCGCCACGAATTTCTCAACATGACCGTTGCGGATATTCGTCCGCGCCAAGAACTGTCCAGATTGCTAGAAGATATATCCCAAGTAGATGCCGGAATTGATTTTGGGGGTGTGTGGCAGCACCAGACAAAAAACGGCACAATTATTGATGTAGAAATTACTTCTTATACCCTGATATTTGACAGCAGAAATGCTGAATTAGTGCTGGCTCACGACGTAACCGACCGCTTGCAAGCCGAGGCAGAACTTTACAAAGCCAAGGAAGCAGCAGAAGCAGCTAATTTCGCGAAAAGTCAGTTTTTGGCTAACATGAGCCACGAACTGCGAACTCCTCTGAATGCGATTATCGGTTACAGCGAGATTCTGCAAGAAGATGCTTTAGATATTGGCGAAGAAGACTTTGTGTCGGATTTGGAAAGAATTCACAATGCAGGCAACCATTTACTCGGATTGATTAATGATATTCTGGATTTGTCGAAGATTGAAGCAGGTCACGGGGAACTTGAATTAGAAACTTTTGACGTATTCGAGACAATTAAAGATGTAGTAAAAACTGTTGAGCCGTTATTTTTCCGAAACAACAATCGCCTGAATGTTGAATGCGATCCTAATATTGGCCAATTGCATTCCGATAAAACTAAGTTAACTCAAATTTTATTTAATTTGCTCAGCAATGCAGCGAAGTTTACTCAGCAAGGGATTGTTACACTCAGCGTTAAAAAAAATCAAAATGACGAGAATAGTTGGGATGTTGAAGAGTTAATTTTTAATTGTACTGATACGGGAATTGGGATGACTCCGGAACAGCTAGAAAAGTTATTTCAACCTTTTACGCAAGCTGATGCTTCGACTACCCGCAAGTACGGAGGTACGGGTTTGGGTTTGGCTATAGCGCAGAAATACTCTGAGATGCTGGGGGGAGAAATTACTGTTAATAGCGAGTTAGGCAAGGGGTCAACTTTTACTCTCATGTTGCCGACACTATTGTAATCTATCCCAATACGTTTGGATTACTGTGATATTAATAAATAAAGGTACGTTGTTGGGGTTGAGCCTCCTTTATACCTGTAGATCAAAGAGGGCTTAAGCCCAACAACGTACCTAATTTGAAATCATTTGAGACCCAAAATGCTCGTCCTACTTCGCATCAGCAGGGATCAAAACTTTGTCAATTACGTGAATAACGCCGTTGCTAGCTTTGATGTCAGCTTTCACAACATTAGCGCCGCTAACAGTAACTTTGCCTGCGGCAACTACCACCTTCAGCGAGCCGCCTTCCACACTTTTAACATCGCCGGATTTGAGGCTGGTAGATAAAACTGAACCAGAAACAACGTGGTAAGTCAAAACCTTAACAAGTTTGGCTTTATTTGCTGGTTTGAGCAAATCATCCAAAGTTGCTTTTGGCACAGCAGCAAATGCCGCGTCTGTCGGTGCAAAAACAGTGAAAGGCCCTTTTCCTTGGAGGGTTTTAACTAAATCTGCGGCTGTCAAGGCTTTAGTCAATGTCTTAAATTGAGCGTCGCCAGATGCAATAGCGACAATATCCTTAGTAGCGGCTGTTGGTGCTGGTGAAGTGGTTGATTTCGGTGAGGCTGTTGGTGCTGGTGAAGCAGCAATTTTCACATTTCCTGCAACTTGTTGAGTTGGTGTTGTATTGCTAACAGTTGTGCTGGAGTTGATGTGAGCCCAAGCGGGGAAACCAATCAACGCACTAGCGCCGATTACTCCTGCGAAACCTGTGAGTTGTTTCATCCAGCTAGGTAAATTTTGATTTTTCATTGTGCTTGCTTTTCCTTATGACAATAAAACGGTGAACGTGAATTGTTATGTTAGCCAAATTTCCGCAAAAGGTAAGGTTGCCAAAGGCACTCGGTAGAGATAAAATGAGCTGGGATTGTCGATCGACTAAAACTCCCTTACTATAGCGCAAGCTCAGGTAAAAAGAAGCTCAACCGCTAAATCTGTAACTCAAAACCTCAATCACCGAACCTGTTTGCGGTAAGTCAGCAGATTTGACCGAAATCGTGTCGTTATTCGATCGGCGTATCGATGTACCATCCATTAGGCCCAAGAATTCATCTAGCGATACTAAATCGCACGCAGCAGCATCGGCGGCTTGGGTTTTGAAGTGTGTGGGAATCACCATTTTCGGTTTGAGCAGTTGCACAGTTTGCTTCGCTTCCGCCGGAGTGTAAGCTTTCGGCCCTCCGCCCACGGGAATTAGCAAAATATCCGGCCGCCCGATTAAGATTTGTTCTTCAATGCCGATCGGGCCAGCGACTCCGCCCAAGTGTAAAATCTTAACACCGGCTTGCTGCCAGAGCCAAGCCACATTCACCCCAAACCGCCTTCCTCCCTCACGGTCTTTCTGCGTCCGAATCCCTTGAATCCTGAGCCCGTTAGACCTATAAGTGCCCGGTTCGTACAAAAGGCCGGGATTGCCCGAAAATCCGTCTACCGCCCCTTCATCAAGCAATCTGCTGCTAATCAGAATCAAATCTGTGGGGACTTTAGGAGAACGATAGCCTGCCGTACAGCCCAGGGGGCGAAAAGGATTCACCAGCACCCTCGCACCGCCACCGGCAAACAAGAAGCAAGTGTGCCCTAACCACTGAACCGACAAAGAACCAGCAGTTTGAGCTTGATAGCTTTCCCATCCAGATGGCAAACCAGTGAAGAAAGCCGCTAGCAAACCCGTCTGTGCGTAACTTATTAATTGTCGCCGTTTCATCTTTTTGGTTGCGGTTATCGGGTGTTGGTCGTTTGTTGTTATATCACAAAATGCCGCCAGGTGCGAAATGTGCGATCGAGTTTTCCCGTAAGGTTCCCATTGCCTACTCTACAAATCCAGAGAAACTCAACTCTCAACATAAGCAAATCCACTTGATTAAACGTAAAATACGGCTCGCATTCAAGCTGAGTGTGTATGTATGTCTTTCTTCCTTCTTCCTTCTTCCTTCTTCCTTCTTCCTTCTTCCTTCTTCTTAAAGCCGTTCCAAAAAATTCCGCAATAATTGCTTTCCCGAAGTAGTCAAAATACTTTCCGGATGAAACTGTACGCCTTCAATGTGTGGATATTCCCGATGACGCACGCCCATAATCGTGCCATCTTCCACCCAAGCCGTAACTTCCAAAACTTCTGGACAACTCTCTTTTTCAATTACCAAACTGTGATAGCGAGTTGCAATCATCGGCGATTCTACACCTACAAAAACTCCGACTCCTGCGTGTTCTACCTGAGAAGTTTTGCCGTGCATCAATATCGGTGCGGAAACAATTTTGCCACCGAATACTTGACCAATACTTTGATGTCCGAGACACACGCCTAAAATTGGTAGAGTCGGCCCCAATTCTTCGATCAATTTCAGAGAAATCCCCGCATCTTCCGGCCGCCCTGGGCCTGGAGAAATTACTACTGCTGCGGGTTGCAATCGGCGAATATCTTCTAAATAAATTTGATCGTTGCGGTAGACTTGGACTTCTTTTGCTACGGGCAACTCAGCACCGAGTTCTCCTAGATACTGTACCAAATTGTATGTAAAACTGTCGTAGTTATCGATGACTATAATCACGGGTTAAATTGGATTTTAGGTTTTAGATTTTAGATTGACTCGCTGCCTGAATGCAAGAGTTGGAATATTTTAGATAGATGCCCAAGATTAAAATAGCTCCAATATGTAGGAATAAAACCAAAAATCTCAAGTTGGTCATCTAAAACCTAAAATTTAGCTTGCCCAATCAAGTTTACTAACGGACGATCGCAATTTGAACAACTACCCATAACGGAGGAAGCAGCAGTGCAGCAGCGACAATCGCCGCAGCCATTGCGGATACCAGAACGGCTCCGGCAGCGCAGTCTTTGGCAATTTTGGCGAGTTCGTGGTAAGATTGCCCGACGGTTAAGTCTACCACTGATTCGATCGCCGTGTTCAACAATTCCATTGCTAAAACTATACCAATTGTGACGCCGATCACTGATATTTCTACAGGTTTGAGGTGCAAAAATAGTCCGAGTCCGATCGCCAAAGTTCCTATAACAGTGTGAATCCGAAAATTGCGCTGAGTTTCAAAAGCATAGGTTAGCCCACCCCAAGCATACCGAAAACTCGTAGCTAAACTAGATGCGATTTTCCAGGAAAGCTCTCGCTTGTATTTCAAGGCTTTTTTCGGCTCGTGGACTGTAGGCATGGCAGAATCTGGAGGCACGATCGCAAACGGTGGGATGTTTGATGAAATTGACGGTTGATCTAGTGGCATAAACAACCAACTTTAAGTTACAGAGATTAACGAAAGCTAGACTTTGAAAATTTCCTTCATCAAGTCTAGTTAACTTTCCTAAGTTTTTACTAAAGTTTTGGTATGATTTCAGAAAGTTATGTTTGGGTTGACATGATTGGTTAAGTCACCATCAACGTCAGTTATGCTGTTTGGATCTCAAGTCCGATCGCCCGCAGCAGTGTTTCTTGTCGATCGAGCATTTGAGTCAGACTTTCCTCATCCGGGTGATCCCAGCCCAAAAGATGCAAAAAACCGTGGGATGCGAGCCAAGCTAGTTCAGTCTTTAGGGAATGTCCTTGCTGCTGGGCTTGTCGCTTCGCTGTGTCGATCGAGATGATGATATCACCCAAGTATAGGGGTTCGGATGACTGCATTTCCTCTCTTTGAGGACAGTCTACCTCTAATGCGGCGAAAGCTAGTACATCGGTCGATCGATCTTGTTGGCGGTACTGGGCGTTGAGGGCTTGGATATCGGCATCGGCGGTTAAACGCAGACTGACTTCGTAGCCGGGGGCTTCTGGCACATCTGCTTGCTGGTTTTCTAGCCAAACGCTAAACCAATTTTCCCAGGTTTGGGCGGCAATCTCCCCGCTGGGTTGATTCTCCGGGAGGTTGTCAGCGTCGGCGAACCCATAACAGTCTTCGACGTTCACCTCAATTATCATTTTTTGGTTCTTTTGTCAAGGGATGTATTGAATTTTTTGATAAGTGAAAATTGGGCGGGCTAATCGACTTTTTGCTTTTAGCAGGAAGATTACAATAATCTGTTCAAGATTGCAATGGGTCGATCGCACGATCGGATCGAACCCCCCGGTATTTAACCCGCTTTCTAGTGCGTGAGTGTCTGTATCGACGCGGTTTCAATCGGTATTCTAAGAGTTGAAATAGCGATCGAGAAAAGCCAAACCGACGAGTACGCCCAAAAGTCCAGCCGCCGTCAAAGCAAAATGAAATAGAGAAGTCGCCCGCTTGCGAACCATATTCCGCATGGCTAGCTTGACATAACTCGGTGGAGGTGCATTGTTTGTCGGGGCGATCGGGGTTTCGGGGGCGGATTCTTCGGAGGTTGTTGGCGAGGGAGGTTGAGTCATAGCGGTTATTTTAGAAGGTTAACACCAGAGGCTGCGGAGGACAGACTCGCCACGATGTTAACAAATTTGTAACGTTTTGTGTAGATTTTTTTAGCTTTCGGATGGCAGGAGGCTGGTTTCGCGCAGCAGAGAATCGGCCCAAACAGCATCGGATTCTGAAAGTGCAGGGACTAACTGGGCCGTATAATCGAGGGTAATGTCATAGGCGGCGCGATCGTACACTGTATTCAACAGCGCCTGTAAATCTACCATTGGTTCCACATCGCCTGCGCGCAAAGGCAACGGAAAACAAGGGATCGCATCTGGTAGATTAAATAAGTATAAATCGGCGATCGGTCTTTCATTGCTCCGACTCACCAAAATTCTATAACTCGCTGCATTGTCATTGTCAAAAACCGGGAGAGGTTCCCAACCCCGCAACAAGTCAATCTCCACAAAATTAGTCCGACTTCCCAACACCTTATCCCGCTTTTCCTCATACATTTCACGCCCTTTTCCAGATGGTTTATTAGCGTGTAAAAGCACCTCAATTACTGTCACAACTTCCTTGGTCGCCATATCTATCACCTCCAAATATCCTTGTTTCACCTCCTCATACATCGCTAATCTTACTTTCAAAGGTTCAGTAGTTCGTGTGGCGACAGCTACATTAGATGTACTTGAATTTCTAGGAATCGGATTGTGCTGGATCGAAACATCAGGAATCCCAACTAACAGCGATTGTTCTCCCTTGATTTCATAAATTCGCTTTTCAATTGCCACTCGATACCTCGGCACCAGTTGGGGAACTAATGACTCTTGAAGCATACTAATCAGCGAATGATGAACTTCTGGCCAAAAGTCAGGGCTTTCTAAATAAGGATTCATCCCTGGAAATGGATTAGGCATTGATTTAACTCCTGTTGATTGACTTACTTAGGACTTATGCAGGGGTGGCTAGAAACCGGGTTTTTCCTTTGAATATCGATACACCATCCAGAAATTGCGAAAAACCCGGTTTCTTTGATTTTAATGCGAACTACCACTGTTATCAACCTCTCACTCCCATCTCCCGCAACCAAGCATCAGCCCAAACAGCATCCGGTTCGGCAAGCGGCGGCACGGGTTCGGCGGTATAATCGATTCTAAAATCATAGGCGGCGCGATCGTACACTATATTCAACAACGCCTGCAAATCTACGATCGGCTCAACATCACCTGCACGCAAAGGCAACGGAAAACAAGGAATTGTATCGGGTAAATTGAAAAGATACAAATCCCCCAAAGGCTTTTGATTTGCCCGACTCACCAAAATTCGATAACTTGCCTCAATCTCATTGCCAAAAACTGGTAGAGGTTGGTAACTTCGCAGCAAGTCAATCTCTACCAGATGACTGCAACTACCAAACACCTTTTCTCGCTTTTTTTCGTACATTTCGCGCCCTTTACCAGGACGTTTGTTGGCGGGTGACAGCACTTCAATTACCGTGACTACCTGTTTAGTTTCTATTTCGACTACCTGTAAATAAGTTTCTTTTAATTCCAGCGGTAAAGGTATTGTTACCTTCAAAGATTTGGCGGGTGGAGCGGCGACAGCAACATTAGAATCACTCTCGGTTCTTCGAGTCGGTGTCTGCTGTATTGTGACATCGGGAATGCCAATTAGTAAAGCATCTTCGCCACTGATTTGATAAATTCTTTGTTCGATATCTACTAAATATTTAGGCAGTAGTTGCGGAGTTAACCAATCGGCTATTGCCACTATCAACCTATTATGAACAGAACTCCAAAAGCCAGGACTTTCTAAATAAGGATTCATCCCCGGAAATGGATTAGCCATTGATTTAACTCCTGTTAACTTACCTAATTCTACTATTTTAGCTAATGAATTATAAAAACGCAGACAATATCAAGCTATCATCTGCGTTAATCTGCGTTAATCCGCCGACCTCTGCGGTTAAACTCCCCTAAAAATTCCCGTAATTACTAATAGCAGACTGCAACCTTGCGATCGCCTCATCAACCGAAATCGCCCCCAACTCCCCAGAAGCACGAGTCCGAATATTCAAACTATTCGCCTCAACCTCCTTAGCACCCACAACACACATCACCGGAATTTTATCCTTCTCAGCATTGCGAATCAACTTACCCAAACGTTCGCTACTCTCAACTTCCGCGCGAATATTCAGCGCCTTCATCCTCGCCTCCACTTCCTTAGCAAACGGCAAAAACTCCTCGCTGACAGGCAACAACCGCACCTGAATCGGCGCTAACCATATCGGAAAATCCCCCGCATACTGTTCGATCAAAATCCCGATCAAACGCTCCAAAGAACCAAAAGGAGCGCGGTGAATCATCACCGGACGCTGGCGAGTGCCGTCTTCAGCAACGTATTGCAAATCAAAACGTTCTGGCAAATTGTAATCTACCTGAACAGTTCCTAATTGCCATTCTCTATCCAACACATCTTGGAAAATAAAATCGAGTTTCGGCCCGTAAAAAGCCGCCTCCCCAATTCCCTCAAAATAATTCATTCCCAAAGTTTCCACCGCGCGGCGGATGGCACCTTGCGCTTTTTCCCAAGCTTCATCGGAACCGATGTATTTATCTAAATTTTCTGGATCGCGGAAACTCAAACGCGCCTTAAAGTTTTTCAGTTGCAGACTCTTGAATACTGACAGAATTAAATCGACCACACTCAAGAATTCAGCATCCAACTGTTCCGGCGTGACAAACAAGTGGGAATCATCAACCGTAAAGCCGCGCACTCTGGTTAAACCGCCCAATTCTCCCGATTGTTCGTAGCGGTAAACTGTGCCAAATTCTGCTAAGCGCATCGGCAATTCCCGATAGGAACGCAGTTCGCTTTTGTAAATTTGAATGTGAAACGGACAGTTCATTGGTTTCATTACAAAACCCTGTTCGTTTGCCGCCGCTTCTGCATTTTCTGCCATTAGCGGAAACATATCTTCTTTGTATTTCTGCCAATGTCCAGAGATTTTGAACAAATCGACTCTGGCGATGTGCGGTGTCACTACTTGCAGATAGCCGCGTTTGATTTGTTCTTGTTTCAAGAAGTCTTCTAAAATACTTCTCAAAATAGTGCCTTTGGGCGTCCACAAAGGCAAGCCGGGGCCGACTGGATCGGCAAAAATAAACAAGCCTAATTCTTTGCCTAATTTGCGGTGATCTCGCCTTAAGGCTTCTGCTTTGCGGTGTTTGTAGGCTTCCAATTGTTCGGGAGTTTCCCAAGCTGTGCCGTAAATTCGCTGCAATTGAGCTTTGGTTTCGTCGCCGCGCCAATATGCTCCTGCTAGGCTTTCGAGCTCGATCGCCCTTCCATTGATTTCACTGGTATTATCCAAATGGGGCCCAGCGCACAAATCCCACCATTCGTCACCCAAATGGTACAGAGTAATCGGTTCGATCAAACCTGCCAAAATTTCTAATTTGTAAGGTTCGTCGATCTCCTTGATGCGCCGTTCCGCTTCCTCGCGGCTGACTTCTTCCCGAGTTACAGGCAATTTGCGGTTAATGATTTTGATCATTTCTTTTTTGATTGCCTTGAGATCCTTTTCGGTAAAAGGTTCTGGGCAATCAAAATCGTAATAAAAACCATTTTCAATCCAAGGGCCGATTGTGACTTGGGCCTTGGGAAATAATTTCTGTACCGCCATCGCCATAACGTGGGATGTCGTGTGGCGAATTTTTTTTAGTTGTTCCGACTCACTCGTGCGGGGCAACTCTATCTTAACGGACTCTTCTGGAGCGTTCATGGATTCTGAGCTAGACATCGGCTGAATTATCAATTAATTTAGTTGCACTTGCTTCTATATTACTCAGGTTGGGACAGCAAGCGCCGACTTCCGGCTGGGGAACTGTTACAGGAGTGCTAACTAACCGTAGGGTGCGTCAGCGGGGCAAAGTCTTTAGTCTGGGGTAGTTACATTCAGCCCGCTGACGCACCCTACAATAATTTAATTTTTAGGTACGTAGTTGCGCTTGGGCGCTCTTTCTTTGATATATGAAAGAGCGCCCAAGCGCAACTACGTACCTTATACCTTTAATGTGACAGTTGCGTCCAGGACTGACTCACCTGCTAATTTTTGTGAAATTATTGAATTTTTGTTAAAAAAAATGTTACAGTTTGTAAAGTACATTTAAGGTTAGAATAGATAAATAACCCAATTTTAATCAATGCTTAACTCCAATTTGCCAGAATCAGAATTGCTCAAATCCCTACTGGAACCGCTGTTAGAGGATTTTAAATACTGGTTCGAGCGATCGGCTACTCTCTTAGAAACTGAGGAAATTCATTTTCTGAGCGGCGACGATCAATCCGACTTGCTGGCGCGAGTCAAACAGGCTCAGCAAGAAGTAGGCGCGGCTAAAGCTCTATTTCAAGCAACCGGAGGGCAAGTTGCAATTGAAACCGCAGCACTCATGCCGTGGCATAGACTGCTCGCCGAATGCTGGCAAGTATCGGCGCGCTTTCGGAAAGAGCAGTCAGCTCGCCCTGGAAAATAAAAAGGCAAGTTCAAGTTCAACCCGCAGTCAAATTCCCAACCTTGGGAAATGTCGCGTCCACTTGACAAGCTCAAACAGATTTCCAGTTAATAAGTTATCAGAAAATAGGGTTTAAAACCCCGTCGTTTTAGGAAGTTTTTATTTCCAAAAAGTTCTAAAAGTTTCCCAAATAGTACCCTATACTACAAATAGATACAGGTAGAATAACCGCTAGCACAAATGGATAACCAAACCCAAAACGACTGGCTAGGAAACAATAATGTCTCGTGGGTGGCGAAAACCACAAAAACATAGCTAGGGTAGCCATCGTGCACCCATACCAGAAAACTCAAAATCTTAGTAGTTAGATGTACCGTAGGGCATACGGAAACAAAGGGAATAATCCCTTAACGCTTGGGGAGACAAGCCCTCTGGGACTATTCAAATTAGGCTCGAAGCTTCGTTCAATTGGACGGGTTTTTGGTTTAAATATTGCCGAAGGGATGAATAGTTTAAAGGTATGTCAGTGAACCAAGAATCCCCGCGTTTACGCCCGGGAGTGTCAATACTTGCTGAAACACTTTTGTAAATTGCTGTGTGGCTATCAGAGCCCGGAGGAGAAAATAATGTTACACCTGCTTTATATTTTAGCTTTCACCGTTCTTGCCTTTTTGGCCGTCAGTAACTTAATCCGCAGTCTAGTCACCGTAGGTATGGAGTCCCAGCGCCCCCAACAATTCAGGGCAAATAATCGCTACGCATCCTATCCTCGCTCTCAAGCCGTACCCCATCCAGAACTGTTAGACGAATACGGAAATATTGTTAACGAACCGCTATTAGTGATGCGTTCGCTGACTGTCCAAGACGCGCGCGAACAATTAGATGCTCTTTACAAATCATCTCCCGGCGGCAGTGACGAAGGCGGCGAACTAGCCTGATTCGATCGCGTTGCCAGCATTTATACTTACGGGCGATCGCCCTAAAAAAATAATTGGCCGTTAGTTTCTCGCTAACGGCCAATTTGTAGTTAGTTTTGAGAGATACTTAAAAGGGATCGATCTCAACTGATTGTCGATCGCTCCTGTTTTGTCATCGGCAAATAGTGGGTATAAACCCACCACGACCGCGATGTTAATGCCGCCAATAATATTCTTGCCGCAGGGCTTGCGGTTAAAGTCTGTGGAGCGAACGTAAGGCCGGATAGGCATAAGTCTGATGGCAGTTGCTTTGAAGCAGAAAGCTCCTGGAAGTGATTCTTGGAATCCCCGCACCTTCTAGGTCGGGGAGGATGTCAACGGCAAAAATGCACGCTTAAAGCTAGATGATCGTCCCAATTTCGCTACTGGCAGAACTTCTGCAAGCTTTGCCCCAACTGCGGGCACAAATTTATTTCAAATCTTCCATGACAGCGCTGTCTCACGCGATGGAAGACTTGGTTTTGGCGGGTTCCGACGACGAACCCCTAGTGATTGCCAGCTTTCAGCGAGAGCGCTTCTACCGCCAAGAAGCTCACCGCTACCGGCGCATTGCCGATCGATCCTCTCAGGTATACGTGCTGGCTGCACCGGAAACTGAGTTTAAAAATTCCTCGGAATGTCACGAAAATGTGGCGTTTGCAGCGGAAGATGCCTTAAGTAAAGAGTGGCACTTAGTGGTGGTTGGGCAACATTACTCAACTTGTCTGATTTGTCAAGAAAAAATTGTGCCGATCGACAACCAAGACGAGCGCAGCCCGCTGTTGATGGATCAAGCTCGCCGATTTGAAGGAATTTGGACATTCGACAGAGAGGTAAGCTGCAAAGCTGCCGAATTGTTGCTCGATAAAATTGTCAAATATCGCCCGGAATTGGCCGAAAAGATCGATCGAGCGCGCACAACTTACAATCTGGGCAAAAAACCCAAAAAAACGCGGAAATCCGCCGCAGACAAAGCGGCAAAACCAGCGAAAAGTGCGTCAAAAAACTCAAGAATTCCCAATCCCAAATTGAGCGACGCTTTTGCCGAACGCTTAGTCACCTACTTGCAATCAGGTCAGCACAAACTTCTGAAAGCATACAGCGCGATCGCCGCCCAAGAACGCAAAGAACGCCTGATCAACTTAATTACAACGGCAATGCGGCAGTCTCTCAACCCGCAAGAAATCGTCGAAGTCGCAGTCTCTGAACTGGGAACAGCCCTGTCAGCAAGCCGCTGTTTGATTTATCGGTGCAAAGCAGCAGATGCGGCGGTCAAAATCGATCGCGAATTTTTGCGTGCCGGCGCTACTTCTGTGCTAAACGAGACTTGGCCGTTGCAGGAAAATCCCATATTTCGGGACGCGGTAGCGCGACAAGAGCGAGTTTACATCCAAGAGACAGCACAACACCCGCAGATTGTCAATACAAAATCCCTGGGCGAAATTGTCAAAAATTGGCAGATTGTCTCTTGGTTAATAGTGCCGGTGCTTTATCAAGGGCGGGTTTTGGGCATGGTGGAAATGCACCAATGCCGATCGACTTCGCCTTGGGAAGAAGACGAAATTGCTCTCGTAGAGGCGATCGCCACCCAACTCGGAGCAGCCTTAATTCAAGCCGAAACCTACGCTCACTTAGAAGAACTCAACCAACAATTAGAAGCATTAGACCGCACTCGCAGCAATCTAATTGCCATCACAGGCCACGAACTCCGCACCCCACTTTCTACCATTCAAGTGTGTCTAGAAAGTTTGAACTCCGAGCCAGATATGCCCCAAGAATTGCGGCAAATCATGTTAGAAACAGCCCTCGGAGATGCCGATCGAATGCGGAAACTCGTCCAGGATTTCTTAACACTTTCTCACTTAGAAAGCGGGCGAGTTAAATGGAATGTAGAATCGCTGACGCTGCAAGAATGCGTTGACTTGGCCCTCAGCAGCGTGCGATCGCGCGGCGGAGTCGATCGACAGTTACCCGAAATTATCGCCGAAGTCTCCGCAGAATTGCCCTTAGTGCAAGCAGACGGCGAATGGTTAGTGGAGGTGCTATCCAAACTCCTAGACAACGCCTGCAAATTCACCACACCCCAGGGAAGCGTCACAGTGCGCGCAAAATGCAACGGTTCTCGCATGGTGGAAGTGCTCGTAGCCGATACAGGGCGGGGAATAGAGGCGAATAGTTTGAAAGTAGTGTTCGATCGATTTTATCAAGAAGAAGGAGCATTGCGGCGCAGCGCCGGCGGCACCGGTTTGGGATTAGCAATTTGCAAACAAATTGTTGCCGGCTGGGGCGGTAAAATTTGGGTAGATTCCCCAGGAAAAGACCGAGGAAGTGAATTTCACTTTACCATTCCAATTGTTTAGAAGACCGGGCGGTTTCAACCGCCGTCCGATGTTCAACCTGCGGAGGCAGGTTTCGTTTGTGTAGACGCGGTTTCAACCGCCGTCTGATCCCATGACGAATGACGAATGACGAATGACGAATGACGAATGACGAATGACGAATAACCAATAACCAATAACCAATAACCAATAACGAATAACCAATAACCAATAACCAATAACGAATAACCAATAACGAATAACCAATAACCAATAACCAATAACCAATAACCAATAACCAATGCCCCATGCCCCATGCCCCATGCCCCATGCCCCATGCCCCATGCCCAATAACTCCCCTAAATCGGAAGACCAATCACAAACTCTGTTCCGCCTCCTACCGAAGACAAACATTCCAAAGTTCCCCCATGTATTTCAGTGACTATCTGATGGCAAATAGACAGTCCCAATCCCGTACCTTTACCTTCTGCTTTAGTTGTAAAAAATGGCGCAAACATTTTTTCTCTGACAGATTCCGGCATTCCCATTCCATTGTCAGCAATCTGAATCACAATTGTATCGATGATTTCCAGTTTTTGCTGGCAAACACCCACGGTAGAAATCATAATTATATTGGGATTTTGTTCAATTTCTGCGTAGGTTTTGCCCGCGTTGAATTCTTCCACAGCATCGATCGCATTAGCAATCAAATTCATAAATACTTGATTTATTTGCCCGGGATGGCATTTTAATGTTGGCAACTCACCGTAATGTTTAATGATTTTAATTGCCGGTCTGTTGTGCTTAGCCTTGAGGCGGTGAGATAAAATCATTAAAGTAGTTTCAATGCCTTCGTGGATGTCAACTGCTCTTTTTTCCTGACTGTCGCTACGGGAATAGTTCCGCAGAGATTGCATAATGTCGCGGATGCGATCGATTCCCATCTTCATGGACGCCGTAGTTTTGGGCAAGTCGGCTAATAGATATTGTAGATCGATCGATGCAATTTCCTGTTCAATTTCTGCTCCCGGTTCTGGAAAGTTTTCTTGATAAATATTCACCAAGTTAATTAAATCACCAATATATTCTTGAACGTGGTGCAAGTTCCCAGAAATAAAGCCAATAGGATTGTTCACTTCGTGGGCTACTCCAGCTACCAGTTGTCCGAGTTGAGAGATTTTTTCAGTTTGAACTAATTGTGCTTGAGTTTGTTGCAGTTCGATCAATATGGCTTCTAAATTTTCAGCTTTCTCTCTCAGTTGAGCTTCTGATGTTTGTAAAGCTTGTTCCGCTACTTTGCGCTGGCTGATATCGCGAATGATTGACAAAGCGTGGGGTTTCCCTCTGTATTCAAAAAACTTTGCTCTTACCTCAATATCGAATTCTGTACCGTCTTTTCGCAGCACGACAGCTTCACAATAAAATTCTTGGTGCAAGCTAACGGTTGTCATAAACTCATCGAATAAATGTAGGCACTTTGGGTGCAGGAGATCTAAAGGACTTAATCTCAAGAATTCCTCCATAGAATAACCGTACATTTCGCACATTACCGGGTTTGCTGCCGCAAATTTTCTAGTCTCCAAATCTATTAAGATAAGTCCGTCTGCTACACTTTCAAAAATACTGCGGTACTCCTCTTCTTTTTGAGCGAGTTCGGCTTGAGATTGTTGCAAGTTTTGTAGGGATTCAGTTAACTGGCGGGATTTATCTTGTTCGCTAGCGTAGGAACGCGCATTTGCAATAGCAATTGCTGCTTGTGCGGTCAACATTTCCAAAAGTGTCAAACCTTCGTCAGTGAAGGCTCCAGCGACCAAGTTATTTTCTAGATAAACTATACCGATTGACTTTCCTTGATAGACAATTGGCGCGCACAAAACTGACTTCGGTTGCTGATGCTGAATGTATGTATCGAATTGGTAAAGTGTTTCTTTAGTTGCATCGATTAGTACCAGAGGTTCCTGAGTTCTTGCTACATAATTGACGATAGAAAGAGGGACTTTGTAGTTATTTTTGACTGGGTGGAATTCTTCAAATATTGCATAATTATGCGGGTCGCTATCCGACACTTCAACGAACAAGTATCCGTCTCGTTCCAAAAGAATACACCCGGTTTGAGCGCCTGCATTTTCTAAAATAATATGCAGCAGTTTTTTTAACAATTTTTCTAAGACGATTTCGCTAGAAATAGCCTGAGAAGCTTTGATTACTGTTTTCAAATCAAAAATATTGGCATCAGTGGCGGTAGTCGCAGTTGTATTTATAGCGATCCGATCGTCGCTGATTTTGTTAAACCAATCTGGATGAGATTGTTCTAGTTGATGAACTTTGGCGGTTGCACCCCACTCGACATAGCAAAAACGGGCATCATTGAGATAAATTTTGGCGAGATTGGCACGATTTTGTGTTATATAAAATCTGGCAGCTAATTCATTGGCTAGGGCAGCATTTTGGACGAAGCCATTTTTGAGGGCGGAGGCGATCGCCCAATCATAATGTTGTGCTGCTGTATGGCTGTCTCCTGACAACCTCGCGATTTCTGCCTGAATTAATGAATATTTGTGCAGATAATTTGCAGGACAGTGTTCTGCCAAATCTCGAAAATTCTCCAGACTAATAGTGAGCTGTTTTCGGTATAGTTTGTACTCGGTATCATTGGCGTTTGTGCAACCAGCAGCTAGGGCGATCGCGTGATGGAACCGAAAAACCGGGTTGACAAAATGACCGGCACCGCCTTTCAAAAATTCCGCGCCGAAGAGAGCATATTCTAAGGCGCGATCGACTTCGCCAAACCAATTAGCATGGGTGAGCTTGTAAAGATAGATGACAAAAGCAGTGGTAAGATCGGCTGAGGATTTGGCAAATTCTAAAAGCTGGTGTTCGTCGATGAAGGTTTCCGGCTCTGGGTAGGTTTCTGGTGAGCTAGTCAGTTGGGCGATCGCATTTTTGGTCAGCAAGTGATAAGCTAGCATATTGCGATCGACCTTTGAAAGCGCTGGAATAAATTGATCGGCAATTTCTGTAGCTTTGCTCAAAGACTCGTTGCCAAAAAAGCAGACCCATAGATAATTAATCGAAGCATATCCCGACCATTGATAAGCACCTGTTTCTAAACCGCTATTGAAAGCTTTGAGCATAAAAGGCTTGCATTCATCGATATATTTCATATAATGTAAAGTTAAAGCCCCCCACATATGAAAAATACAAGTACCTAACTCTTTATTGTCACAGCCTTCGTAGAGATTGAGCGAGAGTTCTCCGGCGGCGCAGCCCGCCTTGATTTCGCGATATTTGTTGACCAAAGTAAAGGCGTACAAAGTGTAACCAAAGGCGGAAAATGGTGAATTCCCGTACAGAATGCTTGTTTGTACAAACTTCATCGCGCAGAGATATTGAGCGTTGGGACTGGTAAAATAGGCGATCGGGAAAAGTTCTTTCAAAATTCGATGAGCTGCTAGTTGTAGCGAATCGGTAAGTTTGGGTAAATCTGCTAATATATCGATCGATCGCCCGATCATCCTCTTCGTCTCTGCTAATTCTCGGGCTAGAAATTCATCATCCGGGTAAGGTTCAATCTCAACCCCCAAAGAATTTAACGTTTCAATCCCTAACTCATAAGCGGCAGATAAGTCATTCTTCATCCGCAGACAAGTTATTTGCAATTCTGCGATCGCACACTGTTCTAACAAAGTATGAGTTTTGGTCAGAATCCGGTCAAAAATTGCTAAAGCTGCATCATTGTTACTATTTAAATATTCTGCTTCACCCAGCTCTAAATTTAGCGCAAAACTCAAGCTATAATTATCTTGCCAACTTGAGACAGGCAAACAGTCGCACCCAGCTTGGAAAAAAGTAAGCGCATCTTCAAAAGCCGAAGCAGCTTTAGCAGTTTTACCTGCTTGTAAATTTAATTGTGCTAATTCATAAAGTTCTTCAGGATTAGCAATGAATTCGCGAGCAAAGTTCAAATGATTAACAATATCAAAAATCTGTTCTTGACGTTCAGCTTCATTGCTCCCCTCCAACAACAAACGTCCCAGCTTCCAGTGAACTGATTGTTTTTGGGACTCAGGAATCATCACATAAGCGGCTTGTTGAACCCGATCGTGCAAAAAATTGTAGCGCAATTTGCCAATTATTGGAGCCAACTTTTCTAATTCCCATTGCTCAAATACTTGTGGTACTAGATAGGCGTCATCTACAGGCAAAATCAACCCTAATTCTAGCGCTTCCCACAAATATTGTGCTGTTTTAGTCAAAGATTGTTCGCTCACTACTGATAATATATCCAGATTAAATTCGTTGTTTATACAAGCAGCTAATTGTAAAATCGTCTGACTTTGTTCAGATAAATATTGAATTTTATGAGCCATTAAATCAACTACATTTTCGGAAATATTTTGCTGTTTGATTTCTTGGGTGTCCCATTCCCATTCTGCAAGTTCTATATTAAATATCAGAAAATTTTCTTGAGACAGTGACTTCAATAACTGCTTTAAAAAGAAAGGATTTCCCTGAGTTTTTTCGAGCAGCAATTGTGCCAAGGATGCGACTTTTCTAGGAGAACAGTTTAAAGTGTCAGAAACTAATCGATTTACTTCATAAATTGCCAAGGGTTCCAGGTGAATATTGGCGATCGCAATTCCTGCGGCCCTCATTGCCTCATTTGCCAACATAAAGGGATGGCTCGGACTTACTTCGCTATTTCGATAAGCAAGAATAAGCAGGAAGTAAGGATTTTCTTCGGTGCAGTTGTGTTGATACAAATTAACGCTTCCAGCATCCATCCACTGACAGTCATCGAGAAACATTACCAAAGGATGTTCGGCTGTTGCAATTGCTTGGACAAACTTCTTCATCACTCCGTTGAAGCGGTTTTGAGATTCAATAGCACCGAGTTCGGGTACGGGAGGTTGTTCGCCCAAAATCAATTGTAACTCCGGGATAGCATCGATCGCAATTCGAGCATTTTTCTGCAAAGCGTTGAGTAGTCTTTGTCGCCATGCTACTAGCTGAGTTGGGCTTTCCATCAAAATTTGCTGCACGAAGTTACCCATAGCTTGAGTGAAACAAGCGTAGGGAACATTCCGCTTAAACTGGTCGCATTTACCAGATATAAAATAGCCACGTTGCCGCGTTATATCACGGACAATCTCATGAACTAATGCAGATTTGCCGATGCCGGAATAGCCACTGACTAGGACAATTTCACCGCTGCCTTTGCAGACACGATCGAACACTTCTAATAATTGTGCTATTTCTGTGTTTCGTCCGTAGAGTTTCTGAGGAATTGACAACTGACTCAGGGCATCTAGTTGTCCGGGAATAAAGTTAGAAATTGTCCCTGAATTCTTTATTTGATTTTGGCAGCGTTCTAAATCTGCTAATAATCCTGTGGCAGTTTGATATCTAAGTTCGGCATTTTTTGCCATGAGTTTTGCCACAATTTGGGTCAAAACTATGGGAATTTGTGGGTTGAGTTGTTGCAGGGGAACTGGTGGTTTGGCTATGTGACAGTGTACCATTTCTAACGGGTCACTGCTGGTAAATGGTAATTGTCCTGTCAGTAATTCGTAAAAGGTGACGCCGAGAGAGTAGAAATCGCTGCGGTAGTCGATGGAACGGTTCATGCGCCGGGTTTGTTCGGGGGACATATATGCCAGGGTTCCTTCTAGGCGATCGGAATTTTTTGAGTGTGTTTGTTCTTTTCTCAACCGCGAAGCGATGCTAAAATCAGCAAGTTTTACTTGCTTTGTTTGGGGATTTATGATAATATTATCCGGTTTAATGTCTTTATGTATGATTTGATTTTGATGCAGCAATACTAAAGCTTTTGCCAAGGATACGGCTATGTTTAAAAAATCGGCAATCGATAATTGGTAATGCGTGGCATTCGCCTCTAGATTGTCGGTTTCGGGCTCGGCTAATTCTGGTTGATGTTCTAAGTTTTCGATCCAATATTTCAGGGATACCCCTCCGATATCTTCTAATACTAACACTAAGCAAAAAGGATGGATTTCGAGTCGATAGACTTTGATGACATACTCTGAGTCGATATGTTTTGTGATTTGATATTCGTGTTTTAAACTGGCGCTCTGTTCTAGGGTCGGGCAGTCGGTGTTTAAGACTTTGAGAATGACTAATTGTTTTTCTGCTGTCGATATGGCTCGATAAATAACTGTGTTAGTTCCTTGGTGAATCAGCTCTTGTAAGTTGTAACCAGAAATCCCTGAAGCTGGCAGCATAGTAGATTTTCCCAGTTGATTATAAATCAATGCCGAATTAATTAGAGAATGGCACATATGGAACCCCAATGAATGGCGGGCGATCGCTACTTTACAAAGCCGCAGGTTGCAGCGATGTATCGAACGATCGCACAATTTTAAAATTACTTACGTATTTAGCAGGTGTTTGTTTTAAGAGGTCTAGCGACCTAGAAATTGCAACTCTTAATTTTTTTATGGTGGAAGTGTTACAGCCTTTAAATGAAATCATACAGCATCCCACCATCATTGTAAATGACTTTATTAAATTTTAATAATAAAAGTTAGGGCGTAGATAAATAGCTGCTCGCGGGGCGTTGGGGAAAGCAATTGCAGGATTGGGAGATTTCTGGATATAACAAAGAATCACAGAAACACTTGGTTTTTACACTTGCACAATCAATATGATTGTAGGTACACATTGTGGACATTACCGAGGACTTTAATATCATTTGAGCGTACAAGCTGTGGATATTACTTAGCTATAAACTATTTTTGTAGGCAGTTAGTAATGTAGATCAAAAAAACTTGCGTAAAAACTCGGTTTTTAAAGAAAATATTGGTTCGCTGGCTGGAATAAAGTTAAGAAGTTTTCAAAGCAGAACTCGCCTCCGCTGCTATACCCCAATACCGTTTACTTAAGACCGCCCTGGGGGTAAAACCTATGAAAAATAGATACGGAGATTGCTTCGTTCCTATCGAAGGACCATCTTAAGTAAACCGTATTGTGCTATACCTCCTCTCACCCCGCGAGATAGCTTTTACAGGTGATGCGACCCGGCGGTGTTGGGCCTTAGGATCGAAAGTATCAAAGCAGATTCAGGACGTGCTTGCGTCTTAAACCCGGCTTTTAGGCAAAATAAAGGGTTGGGCGGCAGAGCACTACCGGGATATTGGGAGCGTTAAGTCGGAAGGGCCACAAGTCTGGAAAGGGCTTGCAGTCGATCGAATCTGTTGAGACACGGGCGGGCGTCAGTGTTGATTCGTGAAAAGTTGAGGATGCCCATATTTCGCCCGGAAAAACTTTTTTGCGATCGGAATACTCAAACCTAGAGGAAAATCAATATGTCATTTACAACCAAGATGAAATCTACCCAACAAGCTATTACTAAGCCACAACTGCAATTAGGTTCTCAAGGTCAAGCGGTATTGGAACTCGAACAAATGTTAACCAAGTTGCGGGTTTACCGGCAGCCTGTAAAAGGAATTTTTAACTCATCAGTTGAATTTGCTGTGAAACTGTTTCAGTATCGGGTTTTCTTGTCGCCGGACGGCATTGTCGGGCCGCTGACTTGGCAGGCCCTTTATACTGAAGCTCCTGTGAATATGCCGGTACTTAAATTCGGCAGTTCTGGGGAAGCAGTCACTACTGTTCAAGAAGTTCTGACCATTTCCCAGCACTATCGGGGCTCTATTGACGGTCAATTTGCCACTTTGACTGATCGGGCTGTTAGCGCATTTCAAAAAAGCTTTGGGATCGAGGCCGACGGGATTGTCAACCAAGAAACTTGGACTGCTTTGAGTCAAATTCCGCGCGGCTATGACCCTAATTGGTTCTTGACTTAGGGTTAGGTGCTGCTCGGTAATATATGGGCAGATTTGTGCGATCGCGTGTGAGGAATTGGGCAATGTGCGATGCTTTGGGTGCCCGACCAGTACCCGAAGCATTACATTTTTTTGAGATATTTTTTCGGGATTTGTGCAGAGAGAGTTCTGTTTTATAACTTTGGTAAAAATTACAAATTATCAATTATTAATTACTAATTCCTAATTATCAGAAAAGATCGATCGCCCAAAAACTGTTAACTTTCCTTACAATTTCGATAACAGGGTACAGTGGCGATGATAGGATGCCGTAAAAATCCTTTGGATATATCTATGGCAGAAGAACTGACTGGACAACCCCCCATCTTCGGCGGCAGCACCGGCGGCTTGCTGACCAAGGCGCTAGTTGAAGAGAAGTATGCTATCACTTGGACTAGCCCCAAGGAACAAGTGTTTGAAATGCCTACAGGTGGCGCTGCGATTATGCGTCAAGGCGACAACTTGCTGTATCTGCCCCGGAAGGAGCAGTGTATCGCTTTGGGCGGCCAGCAACTGCGGGCGAAATTCAAAATCTCGAACTACAAAATCTACCGCGTTTTTCCTGACGGTTCTACTGAGTACCTGCATCCCAAGGATGGCGTGTTCCCTGAGAAGGTGAACGAAGGTCGTGTTGCTAATGGTAGTGTCCCTCGCAATATTGGCAGCAATCCCAATCCGATCAAGGTGAAGTTCACAGGTAAGAAGACCTACGATCCTTAAGCGATCGATCTATTGCTGAGCAAAACATAAGTAATATTGCTTATTTGGGACTCAGTTAAGACTGATCCCCCTAGCCCCCCTGATAGTCGGTGGGGACATGAGCATTCTCTTTCGTCTCCTTCTTAAAAGGGGGGACAAGAGCATTCTCTTTCCTCCCCCGACTATCCGGGGGATTGAGGGGGATCTGGCCTCGGAGAAAAGCGAGATTTATCAAGGGTTTTAGGGTTAAGTTGACAGGAATGGGCAGCGCCCAGCTTCTACTGCAAATATCAAATCTAATTAATAGTTAATCCTTAAATTAAAAATGAATGTCGCAATCAGGCGATCGCAGATTTCTGATATCGATGTTTGCGCTCGCATTAATTATGAAGCTTTTAAAGATATTTCCGATCGCCACTGCTTCCCTCACACAGATTTTCTGACGGTAGAGTTGGCGGCCGAAATTAGTCGGTTTTGGCTCGAAAATCCCTCGTATTTTGGCGTTGTAGCCGAGAATGACGGTGCGGTTGTCGGGTGCGGTTTTATGGATGAACGCAACCCGATTCGCGGTATCGGGCCCGTCAGTGTCGATCGGGCTTTTCAAGGCCGCGGTGCAGGGAGGGAAATAATGAAAGCCTTGCTGGAACGGGGACAGGATGCTGTAGGCATCCGTTTGGTGCAAGAATCTTTCAACATGGCCTCGCTGTCGCTGTACGCTTCTCTGGGTTTTGAGGTGAAGGAACCTTTCGTGTTAATGGAGGGGAAGTTTCGCAGCGTGCCGCAGTATGGGTTTGAGGTGCGGCCGATGGCTAGCGAGGATGTGGGCGAATGCGCGGCTTTGTGCGAAAAAGTCTGTGGGTGCGATCGAACTTCCGAGATTGAATACGCCCTAAATAATTATTGTCCGTTAGTTGCGTACCAGCAAGGTCGGATTGTGGCTTATACTTGTGCGATATCTGCTTTGGGTCACAGCGTCGCCGAAACCGAGGCAGATATGCAGGTTTTGCTCTTGGGGGCTGCTGCGTACAGTTCCGAAGATGTGCTAGCTTTTCACTTGCCGCTGAGGTATGGAAGTTTGTTTCGCTGGTGTTTGCAACAAGGGCTGCGCGCCGTCAAGCCGATGGCGGTGATGGCTGTTGGCGAGTACCAATCGCCGGAGGGCTGTTGGTTTCCGTCTTTTGTTTATTGATTGTAATTAAAGTTAGTATAGCAACCGCCATTCAAGGTATTGACATAAAGCACCTCATGAAGAGACCCCTGAGATCCCCAAGCGATCGCTCTCCAATTTGATTCCTGTCAACTGTCAACTGTCAACTGTCAACTGTCAACTGTCAACTGCTATATATGATATTTCCCGATTTCTCACAATTTTCGGAACTGGCGAAACAAGGCAATTTTGTACCCGTATATCAAGAATGGGTGGCTGATTTGGATACGCCTGTGTCTGCGTGGTATCGGGTTTGCGCCGGTCAACCTTACAGTTTTCTGCTGGAGTCGGTGGAAGGTGGGGAAAAACTCGGGCGTTATAGTTTGTTAGGGTGCGATCCGCTGTGGATTTTGGAGGCTAGGGGCGATCGCACAACTCAAGTTTACCGCGACGGTTCCGAAAAAGTATTTACGGGCGATCCGTTTGAGGCTTTAACCGAGTGTTTGCAGCCTTACAAACCAGTGAAATTGCCGCAGTTACCGCCGGGAATTGGCGGGTTGTTCGGTTTTTGGGGTTACGAGTTAATTAAGTGGATTGAACCGCGAGTTCCAGTGCATCCGGCGGGCGAGAATGATTTGCCGGATGGGTTGTGGATGCAGGTTGATAATTTGCTGATTTTCGACCAGGTGAAACGGAAAATTTGGGCCGTCGCCTATGCGGATTTGCGCGAGACAGGCGTTGATTTGGCCGAGGCCTATGGGGCAGCGTGCGATCGGGTTTCTCAGTTAGTAAATAAGCTGAAATCGCCACTTTCACAACAATCTACTCTCCTAGAATGGACTCCGCCGAGTTACGGGCAAGATGCAAGTTCCACAACTGAAAATACAGAATTAGCTTACAGCAGCAATACCACCCGCGACAAGTATTGTGAAAATGTATTGAAAGCCAAGGATTATATCA
Organism: Microcoleus sp. PH2017_28_MFU_U_A; assembly: GCF_020738035.1. Lineage (NCBI taxonomy): Bacteria > Bacillati > Cyanobacteriota > Cyanophyceae > Oscillatoriales > Microcoleaceae > Microcoleus > Microcoleus sp. PH2017_28_MFU_U_A. Next base: position 71,597 of record NZ_JAEQCX010000038.1, on the reverse strand, counting down.
AAGCGGGAGATATTTTTCAGGTAGTGATTTCGCAGCGGCTGGAAGCAGAATACACGGGCGATCCTTTTGCACTTTACCGCTCTTTGCGCCTGATCAATCCTTCTCCGTACATGGCTTATTTTAATTTTGGAGATTGGCAGATTATCGGTTCCAGTCCAGAAGTGATGGTGAAGGCAGAAAATACTGTTGACGGCAAAAGGATTGCAACTTTGCGGCCGATTGCCGGTACGCGCCGCCGGGGTCAAACTCCTCAACAAGACGATGCTTTGGCTGCTGAATTACTGCAAGATCCGAAGGAAATTGCGGAACACGTGATGTTAGTTGATTTGGGCAGAAACGATTTAGGCAGAGTTTGCCGCAGCGGTACTGTAAAAGTTGACGAATTAATGAAAATTGAGCGTTATTCTCATGTGATGCACATTGTGAGCAATGTAATCGGAGAATTGGCTGAAGATAAGACAGCTTGGGATTTGTTGAAAGCTGGTTTTCCTGCTGGTACGGTTAGCGGTGCTCCGAAGATTCGGGCGATGGAAATTGTGCACGAGTTGGAAGGTTGCCGTCGCGGCCCGTATTCTGGGGTTTACGGGTTTTATGATTTTGAGGGACAGTTGAATAGTGCGATTACAATTCGCACTATGGTTGTTCAATCGCAGGGCGGTGACAAACATTCGGTTTCTGTGCAAGCCGGTGCTGGTTTGGTGGCCGATTCTAACCCGGATATGGAGTATGAAGAAACTCTCAATAAAGCCCGGGGTATGTTGCAGGCTATTCGCTGTTTGAAGTAGCGAGTCTGGGTCAAAAATCTTGTCGATGTCGATAAGAGTCGGCGATTGAAATCGCGTCTACACAAACAATGTCCGCCTCCGCGGACAAAGAGAAGATAACGTAATTTTAACCGTCTGGTATTCAACCCGCGGAGGCGGGTTTTGTCTGTATAGACGCGATTTCAATCGCCCGGTCTTCTAATCTTAAAAGAGGGAAAGCGGAGGCGGGTTTTGTCTGTATAGACGCGATTTCAATCGCCCGGTCTTCTAATCTTAAAGGAGGGAAATATGAATTTTTATATCGTTGACGTGTTTGCCGAGTCAAAATATGCTGGCAATCAGCTAGCTGTCTTTTGCGGCGCGGGAGTTGCGGAACTCTCAGAGGCCGAAATGCTGCTGATAGCGAAGGAAATCAATTATTCGGAAACTACGTTTATTCGATCAAACCAGCCGGAAAACGGCGGCTATGACGTGCGTATCTTCACGCCCAAGAAGGAATTACCGTTTGCCGGTCATCCGACGTTGGGGACGGCGTTTGTGCTACAACAACAGATAATTGGCCAAAAGGTCGATCGAGTAATTCTCAATTTAGCCGTGGGTCAAATTCCTGTCACCTTTAATTATCGCAACGAATCCGCAGATATTTTGTGGATGCGACAAAACCCACCAACATTCGGTCAAGTTTTGCCAACCGAAACTCTCGCCAGCGTCCTAAATTTACAACCCGATGAGATTGAGACAAACTTCCCAATTCAAGAAGTTTCTACCGGAGTACCGTTTATAATTGTCCCGTTAAAAACCCTCGCAGCCGTCAAAAAAGCTCAAGTCAACTTAGATAAATATTTTGAATTAATTAATACCACAGAAGCCAAAGAAATTTTGATATTCTGCCCAGAAACTTACAGCGACATTAATGATTTAAACGTCCGAGTTTTCGCCCATTCCTTAGGAATTCCCGAAGATCCGGCGACGGGGAGTGCCAATGGCTGTTTGGCTGGATATTTGGTAGAATATACTTATTGCGGGGAATCAAAGATTGATGTGAGAGTCGAACAGGGTTATGAAATTGGTAGACCTTCGTTGCTGTTGTTGAAAGCTCAAAAAAATCAGGAAGAAATAGAAGTTTTGGTGGGAGGTAAAGTGGTGATGGTGGCGAAAGGAGAATTTATTTAAAACATTCAAATATAGCTTCCTATATAGGTTCGTAGTGAGGACTTTAGTCCTTATTTGTTGCGGACTAAAGTCCTCACTACAAACCTATTTTATTATAAACCCGCCCCGGTCTTCACTCTAGAAAACTTAATATTCCGCTCAAATTGTGAGATAGTACACATATAGAAGGATTGACTCACATGATGGTAAGTTCACTCATCGAATCCAGGGAAATTCAAGTTATTGAATCTCCCAGAATTTCCCTAGAAGAATGGATGGAAAACCCGCCTGACAGCACAGAATGGATCGATGGAGAATTAGTAGAAAAAAACGGCATGACAGCAAAAACTGGTCGGATTCAATCTCGGCTATCCCGCTACTGGGGAAATTACGCAATTTCCAGCGGACAAGGTGGAGAAGTTTACACAGAAACAGGTTGCCGTACAGTAGGGAGAGGTCGCTGTCCTGATGTTTCTTACTTGACACCAGAATTAGTCGCCCAATTCAATGATTTTACCATACTTCCTCAAAGTTTCCCGTTGATTGCTGAAATTATTTCTCCTACTGATAAAGCGGAAGAAGTATTTGCCAAAACCAATGAATACCTGCAATCCGGCTGTGAAGAAATATGGCTGGTACTTCCTGAGAGTCAGTGGATTGTTGTTGTCACTCAACAGCAGAGACTTTTATTTGCCAGAGGGGAAGTTGTCAGCACTCAAATAGTTTTGCCTGGTTTTACTATTGCCGTCGATGAGTTGCTAGCATAAAAAATGGGTTCAATTTAATTATTCCTAATCAAAATGGGTTAATATGAGGTAGCTCATATTCATTGCTCTGCGTTACTGGCATAGTGAAAGCATCATCTTTCTGAGAGACTTTCCAATGCTATCAACATTTTCGCGCACTTTAAATTTATCCTCTGATGCTTCCGAAGCTCTGCTTGCACTTCCATTAACCAGCTTGCTGGATTCACCGGAATTCAATCAAATCTTGGGAAGTCTGGATACTGCTTTGCTTAAAGAAAGTTTGCCTGCTGCTGGGGCTATATTATCCCAAAAACTCCCAGCTTTTTATGATTGGTTGCAAACAGAATTGGGAATTAAAAATGTCCCAGATAGTCCAGATCATGCTACAAAATGGGTAGTCGGTTTTCTGAAGAATCAAGAGAGTTTAACTGATTTAGTTGAGATGCACAAATCGATTCCAAGACTTGCATTAGATCGATCGATCCCTCGGTTAGTTAGCGCCTTTGATGAGGTTCAACCCACCGCCGTCAAGGAAGAGTGGGAAAAAGCGATCGCAGCGCTTTGTCTGGTACTCGCCGTCGCAGCGCGGGAAAATCAGTCACCGGGCGCATCAAAGGCTTTGGTAGGGGTTTAGGTGAAGCGGCTTTTTCGGAAAATTTGCAGTTGCGCGCGATCTCAACGACTACCGGCTTTTTCTTGTTGAGGACGATCGCATTATGCCGATTTAACAACAGCCACTGAGCCAACATTACCACCAGGACTCGCCTTTTGCGAAACTTGCCTTCAAAACGGGCCATTCGGACGATCGCCTCTTCGATTTTATACCACCAGTTTTTCCCTTTTTGGGAAATCACAAAAATCGTTCCCGGTATGTAATCGCCTCCATTTGCCCAGAAAGCATACCTTTCGCCTAAAGTAAAGTAGTGAAAAACATTGTTAGCGGTGCAAGTTTCAGCTAACTTTTCCGCAACGCCCAAAGAATTAAACGTTACAGTCGATCGAATATAATCCGGGTATTTTGCTACAATTTGCTGAGCAACTTTGCCGCCCAAACTTTCTCCGATGACATCCGCCGGATTTCCGCTGCGAAATTGCTGTTTTATCCAATCTATAGCGCCTACAGTTTCCGCCGCTTTTAACTGGCGTTGTACTTTGGCGATAAATACATCGGGTGTATCTTCCAAAACGCGATCGAAAGGATACCACGAACCGTATCCGCGAATCACGAGCACGGGCGGATTATTCCCAGAAACCGGAAGGCGACTTTCAGCATAAAAACCAGTGCGCGAGTCTTCAAACACTTTTTCTATGGTATAATTTCCATCAACAACTTGCCCCTCTGCGTGCCGAACATAAATTGACGGATTGCTGGGATCCTCAGTATCGTGGAGTTGGGGTTTGGCAAACTTTTCGTAGAGGGAATCTAGCAAGTGCCTTCCTGTAGGGCGATCGACAAAATCCAATTTTATTGATCCATACTAAATTAAAAACAATCTAAAAAAGGTTCGTAGTGAGGACTTTAGTCCTCAGGAAAAGAATGACTAAAGTCCTCACTACTAATACCAATTTAATGTGAAGTTGCACATATCTCGATCCCCCTAAATCCCCCTTAAGAAGGGGGACTTTGATCGGAATCTTGTCCCCCCCTTATTAAGGGGGGCTAGGGGGGATCGGATTCTATGCAACCTCATAAAAAATTGGCATAACCTTGTGCAATTCTTACAAAACTCGCAACGTGCTCGCAATACTATCGACTGCTTCCATCGCGCGAATTTCATCGAGTGCTTGTTGGAAATTACCTTCCCGAACATCGTGAGTCACGACAACAATTTCTGCTAAATCGCCGTGAATTCCCGTCTGCACAATGGACTCCAAACTAACTTGGTGGTTACCGAAACAAGTGCCGAGTTTGCCAATAACCCCGGGCGTATCCCGCGTCAGAAAACGCGCGTAAAACCGAGTCACAAGTTCCTGCATTTCTGCTATTTTGCAGTAGTGTTGGTGAGTGCAACTCAGCAAAGGATGGGGAATCGGCACAGTTTCGGTTTTCAGGATAGCAGCCACATTCAAAATGTCGGATACTACCGCGCTGGCTGTGGGCCCAGCCCCCGCACCGCGCCCGTAGAGCATCAATTGCCCGATCGCATCTCCTTCAACTAAAATTGCATTGTAAACGCCGTTCACACTAGCCAGCGGATGAGCTTTCGGCACAAAAGTAGGATGCACCCGAATCGAGAGGAGTTCCCCTTCTGCATCCCCATTATGCTCGGAAATTTTGCTAGTTTCTTGAGCAATAGCCAGCAATTTGATCGTAAATCCCAGCTTGTCGGCGTAGTCAATATCAGCCGCGCTAACTTGCCTGATACCTTCGCAGTGAATATCTGCTAAATTGATGCGTCCGCCAAAAGCTAACGAAGCTAAAATAGCAATTTTATCAGCAGCATCCCATCCATCCACATCTGCTGTAGGGTCAGCTTCAGCATAACCTAATTGCTGAGCGTCCGCGAGGACTTCGGCAAAGTCTGCACCTTCTGTCTGCATCCGCGTCAGGATGTAATTAGTTGTGCCGTTAACGATGCCGGTGACACTTTTGATGCGGTTTGCACCTAAAGATTGTTTGAGGGTTTGAATGACCGGAATGCCGCCGCCCACCGCAGCTTCTAGCATTACATAAACGCCTTTTGCGTTAGCAGCGTCGAAGATTTCATTACCGTAGCGGGCGATAACTGCTTTGTTGGCGGTGACTACGTGCTTCCCGTTGTCGATCGCTTTCAGAATGAGCGATCGCGCCGGTTCCAATCCGCCAATCAGTTCTACTACAATATCAATTTCCGGGTCAGTCGCGATCGCCTCTAGGTCAGTTGTCAGCACATTTTCTGGCAATTGTAAAGACCGAGTTCGAGAAATATCGCGCACTCCCACCCGATAGATTTCCAATTCCTGCAACAGCGGATGGCGCCCATCTGGGGAGAGCAAAATCTCTGCTGTTCCCGCGCCAACCGTACCCAAACCTAGCAAACCAATTTTGAAAGCCACGACTTTGACCCGTAGAAAATCACTTAATCTACAATCATTGTATGATAACCAGGCATTCATAGAATACCCACAGGCTCGACTTCTTTAAAAAATCAGACTCTATATCAGATCGCGTCCAATCAATCATTCCTAATAAAAACGGTTCGTAGTGAGGAATTTAGTCCTTTAATTATGAGGACTAAAGTCCTCACTACGAACCAATATGATTGTGATTGCTATCTTCAGAAAAGAGCTGACCAATTAATCCAGACGTTACATCAGACTTTGCATTGCAATTTAAAGTGCTGTATCCAGGTCTACCTCCAATTCTCGAAGCCACTGTTTCAATCTTTCTACGTGCTGCCTTTCTGCATTAACTTGCTGTTCTAGTTGCTGATTTTGCTGTTCGAGTTGCTGTAGATGTGCTTCTTCTGCTCGAATTAAATCTTCTACTATAGCAATCTTTGCAGGAGTCGTAATTTTTTTACCCCACCCCAACCCTCAGAGCGAGTTCGGGGAGGGAGTAAGAAATTTACAAATGATTTAGGATTGCTATAGACCAATACGGTTTACTTAAGATGCTACTTCGAGAGGAACGAAGCAATCTCCGTATCTATTTTTCATAGGTTTTACCCCCAGGGCGGTCTTAAGTAAACGGTATTGTGCTATGGACGAGATGGAATTAGTAGAAGAATTCAACTTTCATAGTAGGAATAAGAACCCAAGAACTTCTGAACCCAGGACAAGTCATGAAAGCAATGATTTTGAATAAATTAGGATTTTTAAGTGCACCATTATACATATTCGATAAATTTTTAGTAGGAAAAGCAACATCACATCTAATCGGAAAGAGAATATTGCCCGAACATCTAAGGAATGAAAATTTAATAACCTAGGCGACTATCCCCCCTTCGTCCTTACTGGAACAAAAATCGGGAAGCAAAGTTGCTTAAGTTATTCAGTTTTCATTCCCCAAACAGCGACGCACCAGACAATTCATAACGGGGATGAATAACCAGAATTTGGTATGAAACGATAGTTAAGCAAACAAGACAAACAGTTGTTTTGTTTACGAGTCTGCTCGCTATGGCTGGTGCGTCGCTGTCAGATTTTGGGTTTGTATTGAGGGATTTTTCTTTCTTCGACGCACCCTACGGCTACCTTCTATCTTCTACCTTCTACCTTCTACCTTCTACCTTCTACCTTCTACCTTCCATCCGTTACACAATCCGTTGCCGAACTTCCTTCATTAAAAAACCCGACACTGACAACATATTTAAACTTGTCAGTATCGGGTACAAAATCAACAAATTACCAACAAAAATTTAGGACTTTTTGCCAAAAACTTGTTCTTTCAAAGCTTGAATTTCTTGACCTAATTGTTGGCGGTTGGAAGAGCGCAGCAAATAGCGGTAGATAAACCAGGCGGTGTATCCGATACCAATTAGCTCGAATGTGGGTGCTAGCAGGGGGATGTCGTTGAGTTCGTCTACAATGCCCAAAAGCACTTTCAAAGAAACAATCGAGGCTAATATGACACCGACAACTGTCAAGGGACTTTTGTACTGCTCGTAAAAGCTGCCGATGTAAGCAGGAAACTCCGACAAAATTGAAATAATTTGTTCTTTGATCTGCTGTGTCTGATTTGGTTCTTCGGTAATGATGACTTTTGTGCTACCGCTCGAACTGTCTGCTTCATTTTCAGCAGGAATTTCGGTGATGATAACGGTTGTTTCTGGTTCGTTTGATGAAGTCATTTCTCCACTCGCAATAGTTTTTTGCTGATTGGCGGCAGGTATTTCAACTGCTGCTGCGGCTGTTTCAACTGCCGAAATATCGACTGCTGAAACCTCCGTTCCGACTGTTGAAACAGCCGGTGTTTCGACTGCTGTAACTTCCGCTGCTGGTTCAAGAGTCGGCGTTTCGACTGCTGTAACTTCCGCTGCTGGTTCAAGAGTCGGCGTTTCGACTGCTGTAACTTCCGCTGCTGGTTCCAGAGTCGGTGTTTCGACTGCTGTAACCTCTGCTGCTGGTTCTACCAAAGGCGTTTCGACTGTTTCAAGAGTCGGTGTTTCGACTGCTGTAACCTCTGCTGCTGATAGCTCAACCGCCTGTGTTTCGACTGTTGAAACCTCGACTGCTGGCTGTTCCCGCTCGGAAATTTCGGCGGGAGTTTCGGCTTTGGGTTGTTCTAGGCTAGGAGTTTCGGCCGCAACACCAACTGCCGGCAAATTCAAGTTGCTAATGGCATCAAGCAAGCGGGTTTTAGCCGTCCCCCGCTGGTGAAGGATTACCCAAGATTCTATCAGGTCGGGGCCGTGCATTGCACCTGTCAGAGCGGCTCTGAGCGATCGCATAATCAGCCCTTTGTTAAGATTTTTCTCTTTACTGAGCTTTTTAGTGATTTTCTGAGCTTCTGCTGCTATTAGGGTGGGATGACTTTCCAGAGCTTCTTGAACTGCTTGTAAAGCCTGTGCAGCGCCTGATTGCTGCAACTGTGCGAGTGCTTCTTCTTCGTATTCCAAAGTTGGCAAGAAGAACAACTTGCACATACCGACAGCATCGGTTAAGCGAACGAGACTCGGTCCGATTAAAGCAGCTATTTGTTCGAGCCAAGGGCGATCGGCCTTAGAATCAAACTCATAACCGGCTTTCTGCCAATAAGGTATCAGCAAATCTGTCAATTGCGGCACAGGCATCTTGTGCAGGTATTGACCGTTAAGCCAATTGAGTTTATCCCAATCAAATTTTGCACCGGCTTTGTTGACTCGATCGAATGTAAAGACTGCCGCAGCTTCGGACAATGTAAATATTTCTTGCGTAGAATCCGGCGCCGTCCAACCCAGCAAAGTCATGTAATTGACTAAAGCTTCGGGGATGTAACCCATATCTTTGAAGTCAGAAATCGAGGTAACGCCGTCGCGTTTAGAAAGTTTTTGCCCTTGCGCGTTTAAAATCAGCGGTGTGTGGGCAAATTCTGGGATTGTCGCGCCCAAAGCTTCGTAAAGCAATATTTGTTTCGGAGTATTCCCGATGTGATCTTCGCCGCGGATGACGTGGGTGATGGCCATGTCGATGTCGTCGGCGACTACGGCGAGGTTGTAGAGGGGCTGGCCGATGAGGCCGCCGCTGGATGCGCGGGCGATTACCATATCGCCGCCGAGGTCGCTACCTTTCCAGGTTACGGTGTCGCGCACCATGTCGTTCCACGCGATCGTGCGATCGTCATCAATGATAAACCGAATCACAGCTTGCCGCCCTTCTGCTTCAAAAGCTGCGCGCTGTTCCTCCGTCAGGTGGCGGTGGCGGTTGTCGTAGCGGGGGGCCTGTTTGTTGGCTTTTTGTGCTTCCCGCATCTCGTCAAGTTCTGCTGACGTGGTGTAGCAGCGGTAAGCGAGTCCTTTGTCGAGAAGGGTTTGGACTGTTTGGCGGTAGATTTCCAGACGCTGGGACTGAAAACTCGGGCCTTCGTCCCAGTTCATACCCAGCCAGGTGAGTCCTTCGAGGATGTTGTCGGTGTATTCGCTTTTAGAACGTTCTACGTCTGTGTCTTCTACCCGCAGGATGAATGTTCCGCCTTGGTTGCGGGCAAACAGCCAGTTAAATACGGCGGTTCTGGCGGTACCGATGTGGAGGTTTCCGGTGGGACTGGGGGCTAGACGGACTCTGACGTTCATTTATCTTTTTGCTTTTAGATTGGGGGCAATTTACTGGTTGGGGGATTTGCTGTGGCTGTGACTACAAATTTTATTATATTTTGTTGCCGCCTTAAAAATTGTGTTTGCCAGTTGGTTTGCCTGGAATTGCTCGATAAATAGGCTAATTAGCGATCGGGCGAAAGTCTCGGGCTTTTTGAGCAGACGGCATCTTGACGATATTAGCATTGTCGGCGCCCAAGACTGGATTGACCTTTGGGCCTATTTTTTAAAGCAGGAATAACTGCGGCAGGGATGCGGTCGGCGCGCCCGATAATTATTAATTCTTTTGACACTCCCCACCGATGAATCGGGGGGATTCTTCTCTCAAAGGCACTTAGGAATGAAAATTTAATAACTTACACTTTGATGATTGTTGTGGGATGGGCGTCCCGCCCGTCCTTTCTGCACGGGCTCTCCCCCCCATCCCACAAATTTGCTTAAGTTATTTAATTTCTATTCCTTATCTAGCCCGATATTCCTATGGACTCCCGACAGTACGCCTCCCGAAGCAATTTGACTCACGGGCTGTCCAACCGCAAGGATACCTCGATTTCTAATCACCTGTGCTGCTGCTACATCTCTGTGGGTCGTATACCCACATTCAGGGCAAGAATGAACCCTGACATCTAGGCTTTTCTTACCAGTCAAGGTTCCACAATTAGGGCAGGTTTGACTGGTATAGTTCTTGTCTACTTGGGCAAAATACACCCCACGCTTCCAGCACACATGAGACAGGATGGAAAAAAATTGACCATAAGCTGCATCTAAAGTATGTTTACCAAACAACCCCTTAGCCCAAGCCTTAAAATTGATATTTTCAACAAATATCATGGACGCTTGGTCGCACAGCCGATGAGCTAATTTATAATGCCAATCCTTTCGAGTATCGCTAATTCTTTGATAAATTTGAGCAATTTTTCTTTGAAGCTTTAGCCAGTTATTAGACCCTTTTCTCTTATGCTTTAATCTTCGTTGCAGTAATTTCAACTCGCGGTGAAGTGCATTAAAGAATCTCGGTCGATTTACCAATTCTCCATCAGAGGTTGCCAAGTATTTATCTAGTCCGATATCCACACCTAGATGATGTCCCGACGGGAGAATGTCCGGTATATTTACCGCTAACCGATAAGTCAGCATTACAAAATAACCAGAAGCCTTTTTAACTACTCTAATTTGCGCCAGGAGAAAACCCTCTGGTACAGGCCTAGACATCTTCAACCTGACCCAACCAATTTTTGGCAGATTAACCCGTCCATTCTCCACTGCTGCATCTTTGACAGCCGGAAACACAAACGAGCGCAGCCTTTTTTTAAAGCGTGGAAAACCATGTCCTCGATCCCACATTGCCACAAATGCCGATTCTAACACCTTTAATGTTTGCTGCAACACTTGCGAATGCGGAACCTTTAATTCGGAATAAATCTTCTTAGCTCTTGCTAGATTTTTACACTGACTAGCATAGGTAGGTCTAGGTGTGTCTGGTGAGATGATATATTCACCAACTATCGAACAAGCATTAACAGGAGACTTGCGAGAATTTACCCAATCCTTCCGTTCTCTCAAGGCATAGTTATATACCTGACGACAAACGTTTAACCAAGTCTCAAATATTTCGACTTGGTGTTTATTAGGTCGAAGTTTGTACTCGTGAGTTACTGTTAACATGAATCTATGATATCATTTTTTGATAAAATAAGCGTGCTAGTTTATAAATTTGACTGCGAGAAACAGCCTGGTAATCGTTTCTCTTGCGACTCAAGTCTGGGCCGCGTTCATCCCCATGCCTGAGCCTGAAGTCAGCGGCTTTCCGCTCGTCTTCAGGTAAAATGTTTGTGTGCGATCGCCATTAAAATAAATTTCCCTATGTCTACTGCTAAAACTGAATTTCCCGAATCTGTTGAAATTAAGCCATCTTGGCAGATTGAGCTTTTGTACGACGGTGAATGTCCGCTGTGCGTGCGGGAGGTCAATTTCTTGAAAAAGCGGGACGCGGGCCGAGGTTTGGTGTCGTTTGTGGATATTGCGGAGGATGACTACAACCCCCAAGCCCACGGCGGAATCGACTACGAAACGGCGATGGGCCGGATTCACGCGGTGTTACCCGACGGTACGGCAATTAAAAATGTTGAGGTATTTCGGCGGATCTACGAGATTTTGGGGATTGGTTGGGTCTATGCTGTGACTAAGTTGCCGATTGTTGGGGCGATCGCGAATTGGCTGTACGGAATTTGGGCTGATTGGCGGCTGCCTTTGACGGGAAGACCGGACTTAGCAAGTATTATGAGCGATCGAACTGCGCGGATCGAGTGCGAAATTGAAGGTCGCTGTCGGGCAAAGTTGGAATAGAGTTAAATTGAGTAAGTGCGATCGACCGATTTGCAGATTTCAACAGAAACAAACTGCAACTAAGATTAAAGATTGATTGCTACTAAAAGCAGGGGGAAAAATGGAAGACGCAGGATATACAGTCTTCATGGGCTTCGGTGGTCTTTGGGTACTCATGGGAATTGTCGCTGTGACTTTCCTGTTCAAATCGGACGGTCAAAAACTTAAGTTTGGTAAATGGGGACTGCTAGTGGCTATTCCGATCCTAGTGCCGATCGCCCTGGTTTTGACATATCAGATATTCCGACCCTTTATTATCCCACACCTTTGAGTCGATCGTCCGTGGGAGAAAGGAATTAGTTAAATTAAGTTAAGTATTATTCATTTTCGGGCGATCGCAACTGCTCCCTCACCCATACTCGCAAAGCGTCAATTATAGTCATATCATCCTCCGTCTCGGCCATCTGCAAAAATTGAGTGATTATTTCTGAAGAAACAATCGGAAAAGTGGCACTACATTCACAGATTACATATTCTCCGTTCTGAAATTGAAAAAATTGTACAGTCTCTCCGAGATATCTCCAAATTTCAGGAACTCCCAGGTTTTTGTAAATACTAAAGCGATTAGTATATGGACTGGTAAGATCGACTTCAATGATTAAATCTGGTGGCGGGTCAATTGATAAGTTAATTTTTCTGCCACGAATGCGATCGACATTTTGGATATAAAAACAGGAATCTGGTTCGGCACCTTGTTTTAAATCTTCACGATTGAGAGTTGTCGAACCAAATCCCTTACGTTTCAACTTTAATTCATCGCTTAAAGTAGTCACAAACTGTTTTAGCAAACAATTAACAGTTTCATGCAAATCTGATGGCATGATAATTTCTAATACTTCTTGAAAATATGAAAACCGCGAAGACCTGTTGTCTCCAGCTTCTGCTAACAAGCTTTGGTAAGTCTGCCAACTGATACTAGATAGTACCACCCGTTGTGTGGTTTTTTCTGGAGAGGGATGAATGAGCGTCGCAGTCATGTTTGCCTCCTGCTTAATCCAGAAAAAAGTTTATTACAACCCTAAACTTTCGAGAGAACGGGACAGACGGGGCTCGAACCCGCAACTTCCGCCGTGACAGGGCGACACTTCCAGATCAAGTGTTCGCCTGCTTTCAACTGTCCCTGCACAACAAAAAATCTATCTCACCCTGACCGAAAAGTCAAGAGTCAAGAAAAAATATTTCAACGTCGTGCTTATTTGCTCCACCCAGTACCGCTGCATAGGGGTCATTCGGTGGCTCGTGACGAATCGGCATCGGGGTACCCCACCACTCAGCATCCTCAAAAAGCTCAGGACGTTTGTCGTAGTAATCCCGCCAGCAATCTGGATACCATTCCCAAGCTTTCCAAAAGCCATGAGGAATGATCGATCGTTCTACCACATACCCATCTAGATCCGAGCAACGAGGTCTCTCAAACCAGCTCCATTGAATTTCGCAAGGTGACGCCCAGCCGTGCTCCCACATGGTGAAAAAAGTATAGTCAAAATCATAACCAGGGGCAACAGGGACTTCAACACGAACTCCATCAAAAGGTAAATCAATAGCGGGGGCAAAACCTTCTTCGTCTGATACACCAACCCTAATATATTTAACAATGCGATTCTCATTTCCATTGTCGTAAGAAAACATATCCAAGTACACAGGCAACTCAACTGCCTGAATTTGATCATCCCTACACCACCCAAAAACTCGATCCTCGTCTTGATAAAGGGAACCTTTTTGGAATCGCAATTTAAGCCATGCAGGCAACTCCTCAAATTCTTTCAGAATTCCAGGAACCAACATTAAATCTGTTGCAGACGCATCATTCAGCAATCTCATAATCATTGTTTTGGCTGAACTCCTTGAACCCCTCGTCGTGACCGGGTTCAAATATCTTTGGATACCCCATTTCAACTTTCGCTCAAACATAAAGAAACAAGGAGCGACCTTGCAATTACGCTGTTAATTTAAGTCAATATCTTCATCAAGCTCATCAAAATCTGGGTCATCCTTGGAATAAGCCCAAGCATGATCACAAGCATTACAGGTGTAAAATCCATAATCTTTGTCGAACTTAATATCCACCGATCCACATTGCGGGCATTGAATATCTTTTGTCAACGACCCTTCTTCCATTTGTTATTTGCCTCCCTAAATAACTACGGATTGATAGTGATTTCTAGCAGACTCGTAGCGCTTATCGCTACCAGATTTAGCAACCCCCCATATCGCCAAAATAGCAGCATTCTGAGATAGTCCGCTACGCTTACAGGCAACCACCACCGCACGCACTTCGGGGGTCAATGACTGCGTTGGATCAGGAAACTCCCAATTTTCCGGAATCGGGTTGACTGCGTTGTATTTCCGGTGCAGCAAGGATTCCAGGTGGTGAATAGGTTGGTGGAGAGGCGGTGGAGAGGTGGTGGAGACTGGTGGAATCTCCACCACTGACTCAGTGGGATAATCTGTAGCAAATGATTCGAGAAATATTTCGCAATCCCCAAAATGATCCACATCGTCAATCAGCGATCGTGCATCAGGAATAGAAACATCAATTGGTACAGAATTGGGTGATTTAAGTTTGCCTTGCCCCGAAGGCTTCCACCCGTCTTCAGAGTCCTTATCTGGTACGGCGGTCAGCAACAAGGTAATAGCACCGGACTGTTTAAACAATTCCGACAAATTTTTCGCCTTGAACATTGCCTGAGTATCAGTCTGAGCTGTAACAAGAGGAAAAACCTTTCCCTTCCTGGCCGCTATAAAAAGCTTTAGCCAAAAAGTTTGCAAGATATTTTCAACCTCAGTAGGCGGCAAGATTAAAGCCAAAAGAGGCTGCCACTCACCTATCTCCTCAAGGAGTAAGGTGATAGGAAAATGATGGTAAGTTCCCTCATCATCATTCTGATATTCATCGTATCGCTTGGATAAAATCTCAAGAATTTTATTCAAGCCATCCAGCAAGCTTTTCGCCCGTTCCTTGTCACCCAAACCAATACCGTAAATCTTCGTCCCTTTGATGAGGAATTTTTCAATTCCTCGGTACATTGATTTACGCTTGTGGGAGTTTATAATTATCAATCGATGTCCTCGACTGATGCGACAACGAATCAACGCGCTCGTTAGAGTAGTCTTTCCCGATCCAGGGGTTCCAATAAGCTTCAAAAACCCTGCAAAAACTGCGCTACTGATTTGGCTTTTCAGCAAAGATTGAGTCAGGGAATCACCGGGTTCGATCGCACTTTTAACTTGTTCTCCGACATCAATTTTGTCACCTGGATTTGTAATGTCATCCAGTGTTCCCGGCTTACCGTGAGGTAACGCTGGCTGGGATGGCACTGGAGTAAATCCGATCGCCTCCTTGAATTTTTGCTGAAGCTGCAAAGTAAAAAGATCGATATCTGCCTGCGCCTCAAGTTGTAATTTTTTGAGGCGAACCCCTGCACCGATTTCGGCCGTTGTCTGATTTTCTTTTTGCTGGATATCGTCGCTGGCAACCTGTCCAGCCCAAAATAGCCGCTGTTCGCGTTCGTCACTGCCAGCGAAGTGTAGAGCAGCCCCAAAGCTAGCGAAGCTAGCTAACCCACCAAGCAGCCGAATCAAGCCGGAAGCGCCCTCAGTTTTGACAATCTTGCTATCGGGCTGGACTAACCAGTGAGGATAAGTTCGCTTGCCAAGTTTGGTGCGAATCGTTAGTTGGGTGTCAACCGGAAGGCTTGCGCCGGCAAGAACAAAGCCAGCGCAACCAGCAAGCAGAGCAAGTGAAATCTTAAGTCGAGACATTGCGACCTCCCCACAGCCACGCCACAAGGACACACACCATCAACAACCCAACCACGATCGACCCCCCGTACAAAGAGAGGAAGTCACCAACAGCACCAAAGATTGCCAAAATTGCATCCCACTCACCAGCCGCAGAGCCGAGAGCGATCGCGGTGGCAGCCGCCTGATATCCAGGACGATCGTCGTCCGCGCCAAAAAGAGCCTCCTTGCCAACCACCGCGGTCGCAATTATTCGGATAGCAAAACTGCCAAACGACAACCAGGGAATCATTCTAAAAATAAGTACCGCGGATGCAGTGCCACTGGCTATCAAGCCAAAATGAGCTACTCTGTAAGCATTCCGAGAAAATGCGATCCGCTTTTCTCCCGGCTCGGCAACTTGTGGTTTCGGTTGCTGAGCCTCCCAGTCCTCGTAAGCTGCGTACCCTTCAAGAGTTCCGTCCATCATCTTGCTCCAATACTTTTTTAGCTAAATCCATGCCGTCGTTGCCACCGCACCACCGTCGGCGTTTAATGTGTCCAAAACAACTGACATTTGACCAGTTATTTGGGTCAGCGTAAGCTTCCAAGACTCTGCGATAAGCCTCAAGCTTTTCGCGATCGCGATCTCTAAAAAATGGAAACTTCATACTTTAAACCATCCAGCCAAAGATTTAGAAATCGAGCCAAACAAGCCGCCACCCAAAGTTTTTTGGCCTCCAGAAGTAGTGGTTTCGCCTTTCCAGTAAGCTTCTTGCTGCTGGCGGGCGATCGCCTCTTGATTTTTGGCATCCGCACTGGCTTTAAGCTGTGGTTCTAAGGCGGCCGACTGAGTTTTAAAGCCAGCTTGGAGAAACTTGATATCAATGCCGTAGCGATCGGCTATCAAGCCGATTTCTCCGCCTGTCTTCGCTTGCGCGAATCCCATGTCGGCAGCAAATTGAGCCTCGGTTTTGAGTACAGAAAGCCTTGCTTGCTCCTTGCGGTAAAGTACCGCAGCCTTATATTTGGCTCCCCCTTCAATGCCCTTGGCAACAAGCCCCGTTATTTTTTCATCTGTATCAAATCCGTATTCAAGAAGCTCCAGCGCAAGCTCTTCGATCCTTTTGATGCAATCCAAAATCGCCTTTTGATTCGCAACATAAATCTTTGAGCGTCGGGCTTGCTGCTGCCACTTCTTCTTATTAACCGAACTTTCGTGAACTTCTTCATCCGTGCAATTCGCTACCTTGGCGAGACCGATATCGCCTAAGTTTTGTCGGATAACCGGCGACATAGGATTGTAACCGACAACCCGAGAGATACCACTTGTAATCATTTCTGTCCCTCGATTGGTTTTACTTCCGTGCTTCTTTCTCTTTCGTATTCCTTTCTCTCTTTTGTCGCTATCTCACCTTCGGGCTCGTAAGAAACAGACCAACTATCTACTTCGCCTCTATCCGCTAAAGATCGGAAGCTCGCGTTGCCTATCTGCTCGACAACACCAGCGGGCAATAGATCCAATATTTTTCCGAACATATTCAACCTCTTAAACTTTGTACTTGACCTATAACCTCCACACCCTTAGCGTCAGTAATCCCCTCATCTCTCAATTGCAATACTGCTACTTGCAGAGCCTCCTGAGATTTGCTGGCAACAACATTGAGATGCCTTGGTGTATTACTTTCGCGCTGTACCCGAACCTTGTAAAAAGCCATCTTAAGAATCCTGTAAATCCGAAAGGGCTGCTTTAACTTCCTCAGTAAATCCCAGCTTTACTTCTGCTGCTGCCTGCTTGCCAAGCGCCCGCCCCAACTCGCGGTAGTTGTTCAACAAACCAGATTTAAAAGAAGCAATTTGAGTCAAATTACTATCAGCAACAGTTGCCGCAGTTTGGGCAATGGCATTGTGTTGGTCAACGAACACAATCGCCGTTGATGCTGTGGGAGATGGTACTACGGGTGCTTGCTCTACCAACTGGCGCAATTGAGTAAACTTGCCGGCATTGAGCAGTTTAGTTGCATCAAGAGCAAGCTGCGAGTATTCGGTTGCCCGGGCAGCACCACGGCGTAAAGTAGCAAGATTCAATCCGTAGACATCCTGAAGTTTGCAAATCGACTTCTGCAAGTCAGCTTTGCTCAACCGGAGGAGGAACATCATATACTGCGCCGAGTACCATTGTTCAATCGATTCAGGGAGAGAGGAATCGATTAATTCGCTGTCTACGTCAATCACGGCTTGGTCTTCAGGTTCCATTTTTCGCCTTTTTGCCTTTGAGTTTAAATCGATTTGAATCGATTGAATCGATTTGAATCGATTCGTATAGACAAAAAATAACCCGCCTTTGAGGGGCGGGTATACTATGCAGAGCATAATTTTACGCGGTGCATAAAACTTTGTGCAGTAATCCAAACAGAAGAGTTATTTGAGGCTTGGGTTCGCGATATCCAGGGGCTCCGGGTTCTCTCAGATAACAATAAAGGGTTTGTAAAGGAATGCCAGTTTCTCTGCTAATTTTGTAAACCGACCAGCCAGTTAATTTACGAAATTCTTGCGGCGAAAGTGATATTTCTGATATGATTTTCATACTATCCTCTGCTTGAAACTATTGGGATGGTCGCGCCCCTGGCTGTTGATGCAGCGCAGGGGCATTTTAATTTAATTAGTTCACTCAAAAGTAGAGCTTCAACTCATCGGCGAGACAAAAGCTGTCTTGGCTCACAACCCTTCTCTTTTGGCGGCTAAAATCTAGTAACATTCAACGATCGCTACCTGTAAGATAGCCAATAGCTTCAGCCCCTCATTTCTCCCGACTCCAGCAGAGGTAAAGATGCCACAGGGCATATCTAGATCGCCGTTTACCACATTCCGCAAGTTATCGCGAAATGCGCCTCCTACACGCAGGCTATAAGCGATCGCTTCCACTAAGACTAATCGCTCCTCCTGAGTGGCGTCGCCAAAATCAGAGCCGTAAACATCACTCAAGACCTTAAAGACTGGGGGCGAAGTAATATCGCCGACGCGCTCATAATCAATGCGGGTATCTTCGGTAATCATGCAAACTCCTAAAAAATAAGCGATCGCACTTGAAGCAAACACGATCGCAAGAGACAGATAGGGAGAATAAACCCGTCTCTCTGGGTTGTCACACCACTTTTATTTATCTGGCAGGTGTCGCCAGTTCGTTAAAAGGGAATTGGGTCACAAGCCTCAGAGTCAGGATCAGAATTCGTATCTTTCTCTGAGGCTGAAGGTTTTGGGTTTGTCGTTTCTCGCACCTCACGCTTCACTTCGTCGTCGAATCGAACCACCAAGATAGCTGTCAACCTGATAGCGGCTTCGGCGAGCCTAGGGTATTCTTCGAGTTCGTATTTGCCGGAGGCAATCATTGCCGCCAACAATTGCGTTGCGACAAATTCACCGTGGGGTTGTGAGTAATTGGGGTCGTCAAAATAGTCACGGATTTTTAGTTTTTGTTCGGTAGTGAATTCTTCCATTTAGATCGAAACTCCCAAATACTATGCTTGTGGTCGTACTTAAATCCACAAGCTTTGATTTCGGCAAATAACTGATAAATCCTGATTTGACTCTTTGTAGGGTACAAATCTAACGCACCTAAAATCTTGACTCTGAGTGCTGGAGTAACTCTCCTGCCGATCGTGATTACATTAGGTGGCAATGGGAGGTTATTGGTAGGCGATGCCAGACCTTCCCGATCGGGGTCATCATCCACGAAGGGCTTCGATCGATAATCAGCAGAACAAATCAACCGCAGGTATCGCTTGGCGGCGAGCTCGCCGGAACCCAGATCGAGGTATTCGCTGTCGTCGTCGAAGAAGCGGGGGTGGTTGGGTAGGTCTGCCATGGCATCACTATGGCATCACTTCAGCAACCACTTACGATCGCTACCACTCCACCGATAACCGAGAGTCTTGAGATTGGCATAAAGGATTGATGGATCCCGATCCAAGCCCTTGCATCCTGGGAGGAGAGCAAGAGCCTGCTCGTATTTTTTGAGCTTGATTTTAGGCATAGGGTATGATTGTCAGTAGCTGGAAAAGGAAGGGCGATCGCCGGATCTACCCAGAGCGATCGCCCGTGTGCTTGGTTAGAGCGTTAATCTTGCGGTGTCACCCGCAAGTCTGGAGAGGCGTGTAGCGAGCCTCAGTATCTAATTGTCAATAAGCTTGGTTATCAAAAATGTCCCATTTTTGGGACATTTTTGTATGAATCATTCTTTTCAGACAAGGCTAAAAAACTGGAGCAAGAGCTTGAAAAACAGAGCTTTTGCTATTTCAGCATCGAGGAAATGCCTGATTATTTTCGCCACGGCCGCAGTAAAAATCATTGCCGCCACCGAGAGAGCGAAACCTTGATTGAGAAAGGTTCACGAAAAATGTCCCACTTTTGGGACATTTTTCGTAAACCTGCGTTATTTGCGTGGTTGCGCGGTTCCGCTGGTGGCTGAAATCGCTATAAAATCCAGAAACTAATACCTGGGTTTTAATATGAACTTCAAGAGACGAATCGAATGGCGCAAATGGCTAGGGGTGGCGGGATGGGTAGCGTTGGGCTACTTCATCGGGCGGCCGGAACAGCTCAGCCGGATGGCGCGGAATCTAGAGAATCACTTGGCGGGAAGTCGGACGCAGTATCTTGTACCAACTACCACAGGGACAGCGCCTCGACTGGTTCAGATATACCAGCAACCCCGGCAGTCCTTCAGTTCCACTTCCGAGCCTGGGCAGCAGGGATGGAACGATTTTTATGACCAAGACGGTCATTTTTCGATAATGGTGCCACCATACAAGGTCAAACAAGTAACAGATTCCAACGGCACAATGTACTCCATTGAGCAAGAAGGCGAGTCTTATACTTTTGGGTACACAGCAGTTGATGGGTCTCAATTTATTGCCCAAGACCGCAAGCTGACTCTCATGACGGAAGTCATCAACAAAAGATGGAATTCAGGTACTGCTTTTGGCGAGCAATTTTCGATCGTCGCGCAAAGACACTTTGGTCTAAATGGAAACCCAGGAATAGAAGTTCACTTGCAGCATAGGTCTAAACCACTCAAGATGACATTCCGAAAGATGATTGTCAGAAATCGCCTGTACATAATGGGTGTTGCCAGTCCTCACTCTCAAAACACGCAGACATTCCTAAACTCGTTTCGCCCGCACTAGGCACAACACTAAACAAGTGAAGTGAATAGCCGAGTCGGTAATATCAGCCTCCCCAGACACTAACTGGGGAGGCTTAACTATTTAGTTTTCAAGGTTCATACGAACGCCGGAGAAGCAAGCTTTTCGGACTTAGACAGACTTCCATGACCTAAGTAGTCAGGGAGTTGATCTAACGTTTTCCCGGTCAGCTTACATAAGCGTTTGACTTGCCAGAGTGTGAGCGCTATTTCGCTCAGACCACGCTCACATCGGCTAACAGTGGACGTGTCTATGCCTAGCGCAACAGCGAATTGAGCCTGAGTCATATCAAGTTCTTCTCTTATTGCTTTCAACGGCACAGACATTAGCTCCTGTTGTGATTGACTTTTTCGTTTCTTTAGCATAGCATAATAACTAGGCAAATTCACTAGGAGTAATTCCTAATTTCTTTGCCTAGTTGGTAGAACAACAAAGTAGGTGGGCCCGTGACGACAATCCTGGCCTGCCTACCTTAAATATAAGAGTTTCCGGCAGTCAGGCAGCCTCACAACTAGCCCCGTAAGTCTTGAACAGCATGGGCGGTAAGAAGCGGTTGGCTCCGGCAACTCACAGCATAACCAAGTCAAAGATAGCCTCTCACCTACGTCTTTCCACGTAGGCAAACCCTGCCTTTTAGAGGGTAATTCCGTGAAAATGCGGATTTTATTGATCGGGTCACGTGCCATTGCGGTATCAGTAGCCCTAATTTTCAGTGGGCGATTAGCGACGAACACCCCCGACACACCGCCACCACCGGGAAGCGGTCGCAGGGATTCCACAAAAGCAGAGGTGATGCCTATGACCTAATACCTGGACTGCCTATAAACTTCCTTCCTATCATTCGCCGGCGATCGCGCGGCAGGACGTGCGATCGCCTTTCCTTCCCCATTATTCAGGAACAAATAATGACCACACCCACATTCGAGACAGTCAAGACAACTCTCCACATCAAGCTCCAAATGAGAGACTTATCAATAAAACGTGTAACTATAGCCGTCCGCAGACCTCCGCGAATCATCCAGTGGAAAGACCATTACTTCTATCAAATTTGCGATACCTACTACGAAGAAGTAAGCGGGGAAGATTTAGACAATATCAAAGTCTAGCAACCGACAAAGTTAGCGATCGTGCGGCAGGACGTGCGATTGCCTTTTTTATCAACGAGCTAACCCATGCAAACAGCAACAAACACGACTAACTGGAATTGGTACGGAATGTGGTTTTGGCTTGACAGAGACGATTTCCGTACTGAGGCTTGGGAGGCTTTTGACATCTGGAAGCAAGCCTACACAAAAGATCACCCCGACCTGGCAGATCTTTCCGACTTGGACTTGGTAGAAAGCTACATGAACGCCATGAAACCAGTATTCGACTCATGGCTTTTCAAGGCGTGGGGCCTTTTTTACCTTCCAAGCAAAACGTTTCGGGCGATCGCCTGGAGACTCAAAGTACACCTGGTTTTACACATCCCCACTATCGAAAACCCATGAACACAGGACGAAGCATCGCCAACCACATAGCAATCAACGAAATCAGAAGAAAGGACATCTTAGAAATCCTCAAAGACGGCCCTAAAACAGCCTACAAAATCTCTCTCAAGATGCCCGGATTCTACTCCACAGGAACAACCATGTGCCGCCTACGCGAGTTACAGGCAGCAGGAAAAGTAACAAATTTCGGAGACGTATGGGAAATCAAATGAGTCAAGTCAACCCACTAGACACTTTCAAAAGCACCTACGACATAGACGACGAATTGTCAAGATCTTGTGCGAGATAGAACCACTCTCGGCTTACTTTTTCTCACGCTAGAAAAGCTCGCCTGGAACGAAAGAATGGCAGTGGGCTTAGCCGCCTATCACCGCATCGACCAAACCTCCGCGCAATTGATAGAAATCAAGCCGCGTCACGGCGAATTTGCGACACCTGTCGCGGAAGCAATGGAATTATTGAAAGCCCTTTCCCCGTCGGCACTGGCCGAATTAGCCGGGGATATTCTGCAAGATGACTTTGAACTTGAAGCGTAGTGCCAAACAGCATGGCGTGCGATCGCGCTCTAGTCGGTGCGATCGCCTTTCCTAATTACTAATAACCAACAACCCATAACCAATGGAACAACTAGAAGAAGATATCTACTATTTGTACAAAATCAAGATCGACTAACAGCAACAGAGGACGATCCGATTCACAAGAGGAAGTATGACGACTGGAACAGTATTTGCCGTCGGCGAATCAGTATCAATGCTGGTCAATAAAACAAAAAAGATAGGATTTATAGAGGAAATTTGTGGGGATTTCCTATTTGTCAGATGGGTTATATCAGGGACAAGAAAAATACGTTCATGGGGCTGGATATCAAGTCGCTGGGCATTAAAGAGGCATCCTTTAATCGTCCAGACAGATGAATTATCGATAAAATGGAGGCTTTAACATGACAATTACAACTGTCGATCGACCAGCACGCATCACCGAAATGGGGAGAGCAGAGGCAGATTCAATCACGCAGGATATCAAGGGTAACTTTGACAGCCTGGGTTCAATGCTCATAGAAGCAAGAGATCGAAAAGCCTACAAAGCCCTCGGGTACAGAACCTTTGAAAGCTACTGCAAAACTGAATTTGGCAAGTCAAGTTCCAGTGCTTACAGATTGATTGAGGACGCGAAAGTAGTAGCACGATTAGAGGCTGAAATTGCCAAACAATACGACGAACCGATCACCTTAAATATCCCCAGCGCTTGCCTTCGCCCCCTAAAAGAAATTCCAGATATCGGCAATAAACTTAAAGCGATCGAATATGCAAAAAATTTAGCGGCAGCGGAAGGTAAAAAGGCTACTAAAAAACATTTAGAAATAGCAGTATTTGAGATATCCGGTAAGCGCAGTCAGGATTACAAAGCCGCAATTCAAAGCTTAGGCTTTACGAAGGGCGTGCCAGTCGAGATAGTCGAGACAAAAGACGTAAAAAGCGACAGAGGATTAGTCAAAAAAGTAGACAAATTAGGCAAGATTCACGTCGCACTTTACAGCGGAGGAGTCTACCCAAAACCACTTGGCGCCAGTGACCTGAGAATACTAACGAAAGCGGAAAAGCCTACCACTCCACTGAACGAAATCACTGCCAGCAAGGGCGATAGAGTGTTGATTTTTGCCAAGGGGCTAGAAGGCAAAAAAGGAATTATTCACAAATGGAAAGATGAATGCCAAGCACTTGTCACAGTGGACGGGGAAGATGAGCTATTTACTATCGCCTATGCAGAGATGGAGCTGGTTCCGGGTGAGCAAAAAGATACTAACTGGGATTCGGAATTAGTTTGGAATACCGGGAAAAACACATATTATTATTTCCCACAGGAAGACACGATATATAGCGACAAGTGGCCGCAGGGTTTAGCCCTGAAACCTCACTTCCATGAGAAAAGCCCCATTGAATTTATCAAAAACTGGGAAGATAAATTCGCAGGCGACCTACTCGAAGCTCTTGGAACTCCAGCAAGATTGAAGACACTAGCACTCGCGCAGGCGATCGAACTCCCAGAGGATGAAGGTAAGGAATTCGCTGCTGATTTGATAGCCAGTCTGAATCAATTATTTCCCCAAGCGTCCAAGCCCAAGGCCATGGGAATAAGCTTTGCCTTGACAATAAACGAGTTGACTTCCGGCAAGAAAACGCAAACTCGGCGCGCGTGGCAAGATGATTATGCAAAAAACTTCATTAGATATTTCGACAAAAATATTGCCATCCCAGCACTAAATAAGGGCCGCCAACGTGGGGGGTACGAACTGGGATTTATTAAGCTTACTCAGCGCCCATACCAACAGTATCTGTCAGAAATGACGGCAACTGACTTGAAAGAAGAAGGTGGCATGGTTGCGACAGCACAAGAATTTATTGACACATATTTCGAGGGGCAGGACAAGTTAGTCTGGGTGCTGCACTTCGAGTTTCTGTCCACACCTGCCGGCGGTAACACATCTTTATTAACAGAGGAAAACCAGCGGCTGCGGGAACAATTGGCAGAGGCAGAATTAACAATTCAGACAATGGTGAGTGCAGCTTCCTCACCCTCGCTCTTGGAGTCCGCAGCACACACCGACTTCTTACCAGACAATACGGTCAAAGCATTGGGTGTAAACATTGTAGACGCGACTGTAGACACCGCAGAAGCCTCGGATGTGGAGATTGTAGACAGTAGACACAGCACTTGACGCGACTGTAGACACCGCAGAAGCCTCGGATGTGGAGATTGTAGACACAGCACTTGACGCGACTGTAGACACCGCAGAAGCCAATGAAATGCCGCCAGCCAGGGGAGCTAATTGGTTCAGCGAGACACTTAAAAAGAGTATGGCTGAAGCCATGAGAAAATTCACCCTTGGCGACCGAATCAAGTACGACTTGAACAATCCCGACTGGGGTAAAACACTGGATTACCTCATCACATACGGAGAAATTGTCTCGGAGATTTACTCAGGGAAATATGAACCTTTTGCCATAGTCAAAGTACGATTCGACGATGGGAGAGAATCCGAAGTGCAAGTAAGGCATTTAGAAAAATTAATGCCACTGAAAGTAGAGATCGCAGGCGGTGCAGCCACCGAAGAAAAACCGGAATTAATTGCAGAAAATGCAGTCCCTGCGGTCGCACCCCTAGAGCCTGAAAAATCGGCGACATTCTCAGAAAACCAAAGAGAAACTGACTATGACGACTGGTCGAAACATAACGCCAGCGAAGCGATACTAGGCATGGCTGTAGACACCGCCTTTCCTGAAGGCTGGAACCAATGGGAAAAAGATAACTTTTCTTGGCTTTTAAATGGAGTGCAAAATTGCTTCTATAGCAATCAATACAGGGAGATAGAAGTATTTCTACCTGAACAAAAGAAGGTTCGGCTCAAAGGAATGAGATTAGGGGAAGAATACCTTGATATGTGGGCTGTGGGGCCACCAACATTAGACGAGGATGGCAACCAAGCCAGCGTAGAAACTTTTGATAAAACTTTTCCAGACGCGATTCTCACTCAGATCCAGGAGACAAAAGAGAAGCTATTGCAAAACATAGAGCAGTGCAAAAAGGCAAAAAAAAGTACCAAGAAACCAAAAGAATTAAAAGCCATAGAATTGTCAGAGATAAAAGCACAGCAACACATTGAAATTTTAGATAAATTTCTATTTTTCAGAATTGGACAGAAAGTCATTGAGACAAACCGAATCGAATATCTTCCAGGGTTTGTAAGAGGAGTCGCCCTATCGACAGGTGGCATACCCATCATATTTGTGCGGTGGGAAGGACAAACTACCTCCACCTCCCAAATAGTGAATATGCTGGCAATAGAGGAAGACTAACAGCGATGCAAACTCTCCCCGCCCTGTTAGAAATTCCCGAGAATTGGTCTCTCGTGCCTGTACGGGGGAAAAAACCTTACCAGAAAGGATGGAATTCTAAGCAGTACGATCGCCTAGAAATTCTCACCGAACTGCAAACCGGCAAAGCTACAGGACTCGGGTTGAAACTGGGAAACGGACTTCTAGCAGTAGACATTGATGGCGAATCAGCCGCCAAATTCTTGGCCAAATTAGTCGGCGAAAACAGTACCGCAATTTTTGCTACAACAACTGCCTGGACAAGCGGCCGATCTGGCAGAAAACAGTGCTTATTTTCAGTACCAGAGTCGGAGTGGCATCGCCTTCGCACCCGCAGAATCGGCACGGGAATATCAGGCGACGACGGCAAAGAGGAATGCTTAGAATTTCGCTGGATCGACGCACAGAGCATTTTGCCGCCCAGCATCCACCCCAACACGGGCAAACCCTACACCTGGATCAATGACCCACTGCAAAATCCGCCCTTACCGGCACCAGAATGGCTAATTGAACTCTGCGAAAACTGGCATAGCGAGTATGTCAGCGCTGAGGAGCTAGATTTGGTGCGCTTCCCGGCACGATTATTCCCGCATTTTGGCCGCAAACTAAGCGTTTGGCTGCTCGCGCGTCGCTTCGACATTTCGCGCTGGAACAACAGTGGCAGGTCTAAGGGTTCGGGAATTGGAAAATTCACACTGACAGCGGCAAGCAAAATATTGAATCGCAGCGAAGGTCACATCAGAAAGTTGCTGTGTGCCGCCAAAAAGTCAGGCTTGATTCGCGACTACTCACAGGCGAAGAATTGGATTACAGTTTACTACACAAGTTTGGAAAAGGTGATAGCCCTCACGGGTATTGAGAAGCTCGGCCCGATCGCCGCCATAAATATTGATGATTTGGCTAACATCCACATACTCGCTACAGAAGTGGAAGCCCAGAATTTGCAACGAGCATCTCTCCACCGTCAGCGGCAGGAAGAGATCGAGCAAATAAAAGCTCAGGGTTTAGATCCTGGGCAAATTCCGAGTCAAATCCTGAAACCGATCGACCTGCACACCTGCGATTATCCGGCGCGGGTACTGGGAAAGGGCGATCGGTTCATTTATTGCAATTCGGATTTTCGATTCTATGGTGGGAGTCAGGAGGCGATCGCTAATTTTCGAGGAATTAGTCAATCGACTGTTAGTCGCCACCTTTCAAATAGTTACCGATTGGTAGCAGCACCGGTGCGAGGATATCGCCAGGAATTACCACCAATCGTGAAAAAGCAACTGGTAGAGAAGCTGCCACATCTCAAAAAGATGCCGTCGGCGTTGTGCATGGAAGATGGCTTATTTTCCATGCATGGCGACTGGTGGAAACCTCATTGCAATGTTTATCTATTGGATCATCGCCTGGTATCGGCCAGACGGCGGCGAGCCCAAATTCAAGGGCAAATAGATAAGGGTGACTTATTGTTTGAAAAAATTTCGCAGGACTTTTTAGAGGATAAGTTTCCTTTATGTATTTGTCTAAGAGCTAAGAAACAGCAAAGTTTATCCGGAGAAGAGCAAAGTCGGCTGCGCGAAAAAACTCAACAAAAAAACCGGAACAAGGAAAAGCAAAAATGATCATGGCTCAACAGTAAGCAAAAAACGTCCCATTTTTGGGACACTTTCCCTTGTCCAATTAGCACCCCTCGATCGGCGGAACGAAGCATTTTACTGTCTCAGCAACCCCATTCGTGCCGAGCTGTGCGATCGCAGCGCGAACACAGCGCACCGATCGAACTGCCGGATTTAGTTTGACCGCGCCGCCTTTTGTTATCCGCAGCTTACCTTCGGAAACAGACAAACCATCTATCAAATCTAGAATCCTTTCCGCCTCTTCCTCTGTCTCGGCACGCACACCAGATTTGATTTTGGAAGAGCCCCAAAGTAGTCGGCCGTAGACATTCCCCTTTGTGTAAATCAAGTTGTCGAAATCGCGGCACCATTCCAAATCCTCGCGGGGATTCGGGATTTGAGTGTGCCACAAACTGCCGGTTTGCTTGGGATAATTTTGCCCCCAAGTGAGCACCAATTGCCTCGGTACGTCAAACTCTGCGAATTCATCCCCGGGCTGGACTGGGTAGCAAGTCGGAGGCTCGCAGGCTTTGGCGTAAGACAATTTTTGCAGCTCGGTAAACGCTGAAATTTGGCTCGACAAGCCGGCAATCCCATCGCCGTTATAAAGCAAAACCTGTGTACCGCCATTGCAATCCACAAAATCAATTTCGCCAGCAATGTCAATATCGTCGCCGCAAACCTCCGCCAGTATTTTTTTATTTAGCGCCGTCAACTCTTCAACTTGGTCGCTCAATCCAAGCAAGCCAGCGCCGGAATAATCATAATTAAAAACAGTGCTACCACAGGCGTAAGTTCCGCCACCAAAAATATCAGGAAACGACGCCGAATATTCTATATCGCAAATTTTCTTGAGTGCCATCTTAT
This sequence comes from Microcoleus sp. PH2017_28_MFU_U_A, assembly GCF_020738035.1. Taxonomy (NCBI): domain Bacteria; kingdom Bacillati; phylum Cyanobacteriota; class Cyanophyceae; order Oscillatoriales; family Microcoleaceae; genus Microcoleus; species Microcoleus sp. PH2017_28_MFU_U_A. Next base: position 43,080 of record NZ_JAEQCX010000038.1, on the reverse strand, counting down.
TGACACCTAGAATCACATCTAACTGTTTGTGCAGCCCTACCAAACCCGGGCCAGAATAACTGTAAGGAATCGTCACGCCGTCGCATTCGATGGAACCCGAGTTTTTGAATTCTGGGAACCTGTCATCATCTTCTTTTTTCTTCTTCTTCAACTTGTCGGCAATATCTTTGCAGCATTTTTCTAATTCTTTCTTAGTCTCCTCCGCCGTTTTCTGAAGCTTCTTCAACTTAGTTTCAATGTCCGGATTAGGTAAGTCTGTCGCCACAGTCAAAGTCTGCGGAACTTCCACTTGCATCGCTAAGCCTTGGGGAACTTCTACTTGCATCGCCAAGCCTTGGGGAACTTCTACTTGCATCGCCAAGCCTTGAGGAACCTCCATTTGCATCGCCAGCCCCTGCGGAACTTCCATTTGCATCGCCAGCCCCTGCGGAACCTCCACTTGCATTGCTAAGCCCTGCGGAATTTCTACCTGCATTTTTAGGTTTAACCCCTTAATAGTGTCTGTCAGATTTTCAAAAAGCGATTCTAGAATCAGAAGACCTAAAAGCAGGGGAGCTATTGTCTCAATCATAGCATCAGCATTCAACTGAGGAATTTTGATTACTCCTTCTAACGTGGTAGTAATCAAGCCGACAATAGGATTAAGCAGTTCGGTGATTCCAGACAAAATAGTTTTAGGTAGTTCCTTTACCTGTTCTGATATTGGATTAATCATTTGCTGGATTTGTTCCAACAATGGGCTAAAATCTGGATTTTTTAATTCTTGGATATCTAAATCTAATCCCTTCAGAAAGTCAACAATTGGAGTCAATAAATTAATCCCACCTTTCTCGACCTGATCGAGAGATGTAGGTGTAGACAGTCCTTGCCTAGAAGAGTCGATCGCACCTAAGTTTATCCGGCCTCCTGCTTTGCCACCGGGAATACTCAGCGCTCCTGCGGGTGTTGTATCGAGGCCCTTGATGGGAGACATTTTCGGCGATCGCGACCCAATCGTAGGCTCATCAAACTCAGGGGCGATCGGCGCGAAAGGATCTGCCCTTCCAATAGTTTGAGGCTGGGTTTGAGTTCGATTCGCTTGTCTGGGGTCGCTGATCGGCGATCGCGTTTGAGGCTGAGTTTGAGTTCGATTTGCTTGCCTGGGGTCGCCGATCGGTGCGCGCGTGGCAACTTTAGGTTTCTGATCTCCCTTCAAAGCTTGGTCTACTTGAACCGCCGCGACGCCTTTTAAGGCAGCGATGCCGAGCACCTGTCCAATTTTTCCACTACCAAGTCCAGCGGACACTTTGGCCGTCATGCCTGTTACAGCCGCACTTTTCAAGCCAAGCGGTACAGCACCGGTGACAACAGATACTTTGGCAGCGGCCGCCCCCGTGGCGACAACTTTCGCTACAGGGACGATCGGTGCCGCCGTCAGCGGGAGCACCCCAAGGCCGACTTTCGCTCCCACACCGGCGGCAGTCGCCACCTTAGTTGCAGTAGCCGCCTTAGCAGCACCGACACCGAGCTTAATTGCTAGCGGAATGAAAGCGAGTGGTGCTGGCATTTATACTCCATTAATTCCATTCCAAAGGTTTTTCTCAACCCGTTTAACTTCGTCAATTACGGGCTGCAAATCGAGATCCATATCAATATCTTGAAGCATTTTATTAATATGTTGCAATTGCTCGACAGCTCGGCTATCAATGTGCCCTTTAATAGCGTCAAGCAGTCTTTGCTTTTCTGCCATGTGTTCGGCAATTATCGAAGCAATAGTGTTACAGTCGCATCCGCACATTTTTCTAGGAGGGGGGGGAGGGGGTGAAGCAGTACCGCGGAGAATAAGAGAAGGAGGGGGGGTAGGAGCGGAAGGGGAAAAACAGCGAATTCTAGTATCAGGGTCGATCGTGAAATAATCGTCGGTAGAGCTTGCCCAATCTTGGTAGGCCCGCTGACATTCACCCAAGCTCGTGTAGCTATCGCCCTCATAGACTCGTTCTATGTAGCCAGACTCCCATCCCCATTCTATTTTGCCAGTGGGGAAATCAAACACAGTTCCATCAGGACGAAACCTAACTTCGTCGACGGGACGACCGTAGTAACACATAGGCTCTACCCTGCCTTGGACGCCGTCATAAGGATCGTTATAATGCCAGTTTACACAAAATCCGTTAGGGCAGGGATTTACCATAAAGCCATAACCGAATCAACGTCGGAGCCGTCGAAATATTTAGGTGGCAAAGTCGAAGGGGGAACGGAAGAGATCTGGGGAAAACACAGCAATCTAGTATTTGTATCTACAATGAAATAATCTTCAGGCATTCCAGTGCTGTTCCAGTAGAAAGATCCGTACCACGAATTTAAGGTGTCGTGTCTGACTCCATCATTCCAAGTGTCAGATACCCAGCCAGAAGAGTTCCAGCAAATACGCTGAGTAGACCATTGCCCCTCCCAGAGATTGTACAAAGTAACGCAAAAATCTCCACAAGATCTAAACTCCATTGCCCTATCAATTTGAGTTGCAGTTAGGCTTCCTAGTGGCAGGGAAGGAAAAGAAGTCAGACTAGAAGGAGAAGGAGAAGGAGAAGGAGAGGGATTAAGCAAAGGGGTGAGATCGGCAATATTTCCGCCCCATCCCTGACGAATCATTCCCTCGAAATCCTTACTAATATTATTGATTCTATTTATCAGGTCAAGGCCGACTTGACTAGACCGCTGCACACTCCCTTCGTTAGGGTCTATCAATACCTGAGTAATGCCCAGTTCCCTACCTGACTGGATATTGTTGAGTCTACTCATTAAATCAAGATCGACCTGTGTAGACCGCCGAATACTATCCCCCCCAGTTGGGGGCGCATAAACCCCAAGATTTCTATTTCCCTGCCTCCTCATACTCTCTCCGCTGAACTTACCCTCAACTGCGCCGTACCAGCCGAGCAAATAGCAGAAATTGCATTTGCAGCCTGACCAGAATCAACAATCAGTAAATTCTTAAAAAGTAAAGGATGCGAAGAATCAAGCAATGTCGCACCAGTTCCATATCTGATCCAAACCTCAGCCGAAGGGACTGTCAAAGACAAGCAATAAATCTTAATTATCCTTCTGTTAGGATTTGCAGTCAAAAGAGTTGTTGAGGATGTCGAAACAGTAACTGTCGTAGGAAAATCATCCGTCAAGCGTTCTATTGGACGCTCGCCAACAGAAACAGACGGGACACCAACACCTCGGTTAAGATTATTACAACAATTCATACAACATAGTTATAAACAATATTGTTGTGGTCTTGCAAAAAACTCGACTTCTCTACGACGTATCCGGTAATCGATACCCAGTCATTCTGCTGTCCGCCGGTATTATTTTGGAGCAATCCATGCCCTCGATCGACTACCATTGCATGGATTCTCCAACCGAACCTAATACCGTAGAATTCTAAATCAGTGAAAAATTCGTTAATCCCAGTAAGAAAAATTGGCTTCACATTGTAGAGGTCAATCATTCCCACTTCAAAGTTTTGACCGCTTGGATTTTGTAAGGAAACAAGCAGCCCTTTTTTGGGATTTGCACGAAACATCTGATTCTTTTGCTCTTTCTGTGCCAGCGTATCGGTAGCAAGGATCATCGGCGCAAAAGTTGGAGGTACTGAATCGAGATAGCAGGCTACTCGAATCACCGCCATATGCCCTTGGTAATTGATGTTTGTTCCGAGTACAGATGCGTTGCTTGGGGTATATAAAATCGCTTCCTGATTGCTAGTTGCCGGAGTGATTCTGGCTGCAATTTGAGAAAGGCGATCGGGCATATCGATCGCCATTTAATTCCTCCTAGCTCCGCTAGTAAATACCGGCCCAGTCCCGCCAGTAAGTGCCCGTTCAGGAGCCTTGGAAACAAGTGCCGAAGTCATCCCACCGCCACTGCCACTATTAAACTTTGCCTGAGGCGTCCCGCCACCAAAAGATGCGGAAACTTGTCCTGCAAGTTGCTGGCCACTTTTCAGGGCTTGTCCTGCAAGTTGTTGACCGGACTGAATTGCCTGGCTTCCAATTTTCGTCGCACCTCCAGCTAACTGAGCGGCGCCGCCACCTAGCAAGTTACTGACAGCTTTCCCGGGGTCTTTGCCAAATTGAGAACCTAGATTCTGAACAGCTTGTCCATACTGATCTACTCCTTTTTCAAGCTGTCCCACGAGCTTTTCTTCTAGAGGGCGAACTGCGGACTCAATAGCCGATCGAGTAAATTCCTGTAATCGAGCAACCTGCAATTTTTTAGCCTCAGCAAGAGAAGAACCTGGAGTCCACATCTCATGAGTTCCCGGAGCTTGTTCATCGGGGACATAATTCGGAGGATATGGTTTTCCTGTTTTTGGATCTGTAATAATCGGAGGTCCTGCGGTAACTGTGCCGATAACCTGATATGACTGCAATTGAGGTCCACCAATTGCCGTGTAGCCACCGCTAGCAGAGTCAAATTGACCGTAAACTGGTTGAGAGCCTGCTGCCATAATTTTCACCTGTCATTCACTTAAACTAAATAGAGTTCGGATTCGGCATTGCCACGCCTCGCGGCACTAAAATCCGAACTTGAAAAACGTACTGCTCGAAAGGCTTCGCGACGCCATCTGAGACAACTTCCACCAGCGAAACCTCTGGTCCAAATATTGACAGTTGAGAATCCTGGCTAGTATCTTGCTCTTCCCATGAGCGCAACAAGATGGCTGTAACCAAACTCTCGCCGGTGTTAATCAAGAGAGGTGCTAGGGCGGTAAAAGCTGGCGGAGTCCGCAAGCTTCGCAAGTCAGCCTTGGTGAAGGTTACAGTCGTCGCTGTTTGAGTCGCCGTAGCGCCGAAGAATGAAGTAAGAGGTTTATCGATCGCCATACTAAATTAAATTGGGATTAGGGAATGTGGAAACAGTATCATCCTGGAATACCTCAATCTCACTAACATACCTTCGCTGCCATTTGTTGAATCGAAATTCTAGGGTTTGTTCAAATGGCTTAATAACAAATTGAGAATCCGTACTTTGGTCTTGATTTCGCAGCCACCGCAGAATCAACGTGAGAGCTAATTGTTCACTGCGGTTGCTTACAGTAGGAGTAAAATCATAGCTAGGGGTCAGCCCGACTGGTGCAACTAAATCATTTTTTAGGATAATGACTTGGGTGGCGGTTTGGGTTGCGCCGGCGCCGAAAAAGTTTGTGAATAAAGGTTCAGAAGGCATGATTATTCATACCAAATAATAACTCTTACTGGTATCTTCAGGATCGACGCAGAATCAGTCGTTGTGCGAACAAGAATAAAATTATTCGATACTGACAGGAAGTAACTATGCCCTGGCAAACCAATGCCTCCAGGAAAAACACGGAGAGGCCCCGTAGTAGCGACTGCACTTACAGCCCTGATTCTCGAATAATCGAAGCCAGCGCCAAAAATCGGACTGAGATCGACACCCGTCTGACCCGACGCCGTAGCAGGAATAGTTGTATTTACAACTTTAAATTGAAGACCTGCTACACCACTATTTAAGTTAGTAATTGTCCCCATTAAACAGTGGCCTCGCTCATCATCACACTTGCCGTCCCAGACGCCGTAACCAAGCTCACAGCCCCCGTATAGCGAAAAGCACTTGGCTCACTATCATAGTGATACCCGGCAGGCACTGGCTGTTCGTGAAGGAGGGGAGTTACGGTCGATCCTTCGCGCATGAAGACCGTGGCGGGGCCTGCGTTATAAAAGGAGAAATTAGCTCTGCTAGCGTTAGCGGCAAGCGCAACCGATGCCGTTGTAGTCACACTGACAGTAACGGGGGTTTTTGCATTTCGAGACAGCGGTGGCTGTTGTTGAGACTGTGTGGGGTTAAGGTTGTAAAGTGCTCCCATTATTTCTTATTCCTCCGGTAGTTGGTCAACGATAAAAAGCTTTTTTTTGAAACTTACGGCGCACAACTCTTTTTTCTTGAGCAATCGCAAAACCTGAGGCTTGCTCAAAAAATACTTGGCGCAATAATTCCGAAGCGAAATACAAGAGGGCGGATTTGCTTGCGCCCCGGCACCCGCATAAAAAGTGCTGGGATAAGTTCGAGCGCGCCTTTTGTTTTCTTTTTGCATCTATACACGATAAAAAAAATACCTGCCGATCAACCGACAGGTAACATAAATTGATATTTATAAAAATATTTATGTATTTAAATATTTATTTAAAGCGTCTGCCACGACTTCCCACATCTTCTTTTTTTCGTTCAGAGCTCGCTGTTTGAGCTTGAGCAGAAGGTCGCTCGTTATCTTTACCGTCATCAAGGTTGACTGCATAAGGGCTGCCTACAATAAATAAATATTTAAATAATTATGGCATGTTGTCCTATTACATATCAACGTCTGAAGCTAGCATCGCGAACTGTTCGTCGAGTGTTTTTACCTTTAAACCCGACGAGTCGTTTTTGCTTCAGAAAACGGACATAAACGGCGCTTTTCGCTAGGCTTAAAGAGTCAACAGATCACTTCGACTTTCGATTTATGCAAATTGCACCGAACGAGATTTTCGCTGGATATACATTCAACACGGCCGCTGGCGAAATCCGTATTCCTCTCACATCTCTCCCCGGCCTCTCAGAGGCTGAGGCAAATGCCACTACAGGTAACGGGATGGAGGTGATTCGGCAAATTGTCGATCGCACTCACTCAGCATTAACGGCTCTAGCACCAACAGCGCGGCCTACCAAAGCGACGGTTACAAAGCCTAATCCGTCGATCGCTTCCGGGCTTAATGTAGCCCCTGGCACGTTAAGGCAGTCGTACAATCTGGCCTTCGATCTGATGCCAGTTGCACTTGAATTAGCAAGTGAGGTCTAACGATGGCAAGGCCTGAAGGCATTACCTTCCGGGGAAACAATTATCTTCCTGACTGGGGTACGGCGACTCAAACTTTTAATTACAAATACACGTTCAAGATACCGGACGGCACCAGTGATGCAATGATTAATGCGATCATTGCCGCCGTCGGCGGAACCGTGATCAATACCAGGGGGGTGCCCTGCGAAGACGAAGAGGGATACTCGTGGAGCCCGAGAAAACTTAAGTTTTGGTTTGAAGCGGGGAAAACAGTGAGTATCCCTGTTCCCAGCAAAACTAACTTAGTAGCAGCGTCGGCTACTATTGCAGGCCAATTAAATCAAATTGCTCGGGTTATTTGCGTATCACTTGAAGGTGAGACTTGGCGGAATATCATCGATTTACTAGATCCCACATCAAGCGTGTTGCCTCCTGTGCCACTACCCATAACGGACACCGACGCAGGCGAGAAGGAAACGTCGTATGTGGGTAGCATGAACTACGAAACAGACGGCTCGTTTGAAATGGCTTCAAAAGCCTTCAAGATGGCTACCAACTTGGCAGGAAATATCCCTTATGCCCAGTACGCAACAGCAATCAACAACTGCTTAACTGCAAGTGGTGGTCCAATCAACACGTCAAGTGCCAGATGCCCTGGATTCAGACAAGTGACCTTCGAGCACAGGCGATTCAGGGTAGTGATGCTACAGAACCGCAGAGTTGTCGAGAAAGCTGATGGGGCTACCCCAGGTGCGGCTTCAGAGATCAAGGCCGCAAAATCTGAAATGCTCGTTCCCATGAGCAGTCGCGATCCTGAATTGATTAGGGCTTGTGGATTAGCGCTGCGAGCCGTGCCGCACACAATGTGCCTGGGATACAGAGGGGAGTGGGACCAGCGATTTTCCTCTAAAAATCCCACTGCTCTCCCTACTGCTACTCCGTAATGCTGTACCGGGCAAATTACGTCACGGACACGGGCAAAACTTATTTTTTCGCATCGTTATCGGTGCTCGCGAAAGAGTCTTTTTTGCCCGAAATATTCAAAAGCAACTCTTCACAAAGCGCAGGATTTTGCGCTTTGCCACGAACAGTTCGACCAAGGGAAGCGCTACTCTGGGATGCTTCGGGGGAGGGACACAAAATCCAATATCCATTTCAACCCGGAACCCCGGAATGGCTTGATTTCTGGAATGAGATAAACCAAAATCCAGAAATTGTCACCAATAAAAATATTGGAGAACGCATTCAATTAAACTTGAGGGACTCATGAGATTTATCATACTCAAAACCGAATGCAATTCGGATGGTATCATTTCCTTTTTCGGGGCGAATCAATCCGTCCGGCGCGCGTCGGGCAATTCTATTAACTGGATAGATTTGCGTGAAGCTAAAACTAACACTATTGAGCCGGATTTGTGCGATTTGCTGTCGTTTGACGATGCCGAATCCGCCGTCGATTTCTTGGATGATACTGAGATGTCCGGCGTGGAAAACGTCTGTATCGTAGGTGTTGAGTCTGAGTGAGTAGCGCCAGCAAAATTAACACGCGCAGAACGGTCAGGGGTAGAGATTTAAAAATTAGATACACTCAGGACAAGTTAGAGGACGCTTTAATCAACCAAAGGCAATATTACGATGAGAATGGCGACGAATTAACTCCCGTAACACCGTCACTCTTAGCCCGTCAAGTGGCAACCAACAACCCAACGATTGACCGTCTTGGCAATGCGGAACCGCGTCATATCTCCGCGTGTTTCGGCTCACCTGACAACAAGACTGGCGAGAGTAACTTTAAGATCGTCGTCCCTTACGCGCCAGGGGACAACAATCAAATCGAACAAATAAAAGAGGTGTACGATTATACTTCTACTAGCACATTCTTATCACCAAAATCCCCTTTGAGCTTGACCTATCACGGCGAAAACTATGGCTAAATGCCTGCACTTACTGTTATTATAGACACGCAAATCATCACCGCTACTCCGGTTTACACGGACTGGTTTCCGCCGAACACATTGTTCTTGGTTTTCCAGTCCGATGACACGGGTGAATATGTGGAAACAGGGGAATTCGTCGAGGTAGCGGTAGCTTTATTTTCTCGAATACAAGAAGCACCATTGATTGAAAGACTGTGTGCTTTTCAGGGCTCTATAAACACAATCGACTTCATTCGGATTCCAAGTTTTCGATATCGGAACGACCTGTTTTCGATGCGCCTATTGATAAACCCTTCGACAGGATTCCACTGTCGAATCATCGCTGTAAGTGACGATAGCAGCCCAGGCTTTGATGATATTATTGGGCAGTTAGAAGACATCACCGAACAACTTGAAAACCTAGTGGACAATCCACAACAAATACCTTAAAATAAACGAAGCTAGTCAACGTCAAAGATACGTTTGATAGCCAGTCAAGCAAACAATCAAACCCAGTTAAACCAATGGAACCAAGATTCGCACGGGTAATTTTAGCCGCAATTTCTGCCAACTTCAATTACACGAAACAAGTGGACGAAAGAACCGGGGGTTCTGGGCAAAACGAAGCCTCGCTTAACGAAGCCATCATGGCTTTAGAAAACCTAGTCAATCAGGTCGGCGAGCAGATTGACGCTCCAGTACAAACAGGACAGACCGAACAACCAGTCGCGTAGCACTTCCCAATTCAAGAATGGCGAAATCCGTATTTCGCCATCATTGAATCAATATGGTCAGCAAGAAAAATGAAACCAATTGTAGTTGCAGAAACAGAGAAAGGGCGGGTAAAACTAACATACCCACACCTCCCAGACTTCGAGCTAAAGATGGACTTCAATCCAATAATTGACAAGTTCCACCTCGCAGGCAGTTTTTGCTTGGTGCACTGGCAAGCCAAGCCGTTTGGATTAAGAAGATGGGGGGTATATGACGGCGGGAAAGACAAATACTACCCATTTACATGGAATGGAGCTCTTTGCTCAACACCTCCGAGATTTCTTCAGATAGATGAAGAACTGGTGAAGTCAGTACCTACAGCGGCCCTACTCTTCATTAACACAACAGTGGTTGCAAAAGAATATCTAACCCTTCAAAATGCAGAAGCTCGTTGACCTAATCAAGGCAGATATTGCTACCACCGTAATTGCTTCCCTTGGGCTAATCGTCGCTTTTCTTGGGTTGTCGATAAGTTTCTGGCAAGCCAGAAAACAGCAAAGAAAAGAACACTTAGAAGAAATTCGATTAAGGGAAATAGAGATAAAGGAAGCAGTCAAGCAACGGGAACACATGGCGCAGCAAATGAAATTGCAAGCTCAACAGGTGAAATTCCAAGGGGAACAAATAGCTCAAATTCTCGATTGGGTCTCCAAAATTACATTCCAGAACAGGAAAGACTAATGGACAAAATCTCACTACGTATTGCATTGTTTTGTATATGTCTTTGCGCTTTCGTTTCTTGTCTAGGACTGATAATTGTAATATTAGAGGCGCAGCCAATTCCACCAAGCTTAATTGAATTAATAATTACAATAATTGCCGTCATAGGAGCTTTCTTGGCTCCGTCACCCCTGCAAAAATAACGGAGTCTCACGTGAGCCATTCACTCGCCTTTACGATGCCGCTAACTGCGTCCAATGACCTGATTTACGGTAGCCTGAAATTGGTTTACCCCGACGGACAACATATTGACTACCTAGCAACTTCGGGTTGCCAGCAATGGCAGCAGCCGGGCGATGAATGGGCAAGGGGAAAAGGGCCGATTCCAGCAGGCTTTGACTACAGAATCCCCACAACTCCCTACTGGCTGCCGACACGAGGAATAGAAGGATTTTTCTTTCACATCACACCGGATCCAGTATCAAGCTTGGGTAATACCAGAAGTGAGCTAGGGATTCACTTCGATGCCAATGCGCCAGGAAGTGCTGGGTGCATCGTGCTCAAAAATTTCTCGGGATGGCAAAGATTTTGCGATCGCATGAAGACGATCGCCAAATCCGGCATCAAGTCAATTCCACTCTCGGTTAACTATAACTAAGGCAATTGTGGCTGATTTATAACGTGGCCGTAGTGCTGAAGGATCATTTTACCGTCGCGATGCCCAGCAATTTGAGCAACTTGTGGCACCGACAAGCCACTTTCAAGGGCTTGACTCAGAAGAGTGTGTCGCGTAGCGTAGGGCTTTCTGTAAGGAATATCCAAAAACAATAATGTGGGTATCCAACATTGAGAACGAAAATTGCCATGATCTATAATTTGCCCCTTGGGGCTTTTAAAAATTAGACCACAAGCATTCTCGGTAATTATTGAGCTAAAAAGAACAAAGACACGATCGGACATCTTCAAAGTGCGGACAGATTCTTTGGTCTTGGGAGATTTACAAATTTTCTGGTATTTCCCCCGCTGCCGAGACACCGACTGCCTGATAAAAATCAGGCGCTTTTCTAAATCAACACTGTCCCAGGTCAACCCGACAGCTTCCCCAGTCCTCACTCCCGAAAAAAGTAAAAATCGCACAAACGGTGCGTAAGTGATATAGACCCGATCAACATGATCTAATATTTTTTCGATTTCAGCGTCTAACAATGGCGCTTTTTTCTTGTCCGATCGCCGTCGTTCATCTTCTGTGGTAATGCGGGAGCGAACTTTCTTCAAGGGATTATCCACTGGCTCAATAAAGCCTTCTTCTAGGGCCCACAGCAGGCACGATCGCAGCATCGATAATCGGCGGTTAAAGGTACTGGCAGCTAGCTTGCTAAATTGAAGCCATTCAATATTATCGAGCGAGGGATTTTTTGCCTTGACAAGCATAGCTCGTACACAGGCATAATGGTCGGCTGCGGTAGAATTTGGCAGATCAAGGGAGAAAACCCACTTGTCCCAAATGTCGAGCCATTTTAACTTCCGTCCTCCTTTGGCTAGCGGAATTTCAGCGCTACTTTTATGTCGATACTTTTCTAATGACGAATCAAAATGTCCAGCAAGAACATCATTCTCAATTCTTGTAGCAATAGCTGCGACTAATTGCCGATCGCGCTTGTTTTCCCACTTCCCCCCTTTTAAAGGGGCGAAGGAAAATGGAACACCTTCAACCGTGAATTGCAGGCGGATACCTTGTCTATCTTTTGATGGCTTAATATTCATTTTTAGCGGAATTCCAGCGCAAATTTAAGTTGCGGTAGATCCTACTAATCTATCAAACTGCTGGGATTCCTACCAGCTATGAACGGGACAGACGGGGCTCGAACCCGCAACTTCCGCCGTGACAGGGCGGTGCTCTAACCAATTGAACTACTGTCCCTCGTTTTGCCTTTGTTTCAGGCACAATTTCTATTATGCAGATAACTGCACCGTTTGTCAAGAGGTTTTTTGAACTTTTATTTGGAAGCCCAAAATTTGAGTCTCTTGCAGGGGACTGAAGTTGTTGTCGCTTACCAAAATCAGGCCTCTGGTACCATCGGCTAAATCGGGGCCAAATGTCAAGCCCTCAATGTTGTCTAGGGGAATTTTCAGAGTTTCCAAATCCAGCAGCAGCCGTTTTTGGGCGGGGGAAACCTCGCTGATACGGGTTTTGAGGCTTGGGAGTGCTTCAATGCGATCGGCTTTTTCCAAAGAAATCTCAAAAATTCTGATCGTCGTGCCGGTTTCCAGGGAGAAAGCGCGCTCTAAACTGATCAAGCGCTTGTCGTCGATCGCCAATAAATCCACTAAACCGTTGCTAGTTAATTTTCCCACAGGATTGGCACCAGGGGGTAGCGGTTCCGTGATGTAGGCAAAGGAGGCATCTGGATTGCCACTCGCAGCATCGTACCGCAAAATCCGGCACGGGCTGCCTTTTTCTAGGGAAGTTACGGCGCCATCTTGAACTGTAGCGTTTTCGGTGGCGGTGAATAAGTATTTGCGATCGGCAGTTAGAGTCAAGTTTTCAAAGGCGAGATTGTTGCGGATGCCTTTAGTACCTTTGGCATCGGGCAAAAATAGGTCAGGAATTGGTAGCGTTTTGAGCAGTTTACCATCCAGGGAGAATTCTTTGATGAAAGGAGCGATTTGGCGATCGACATCTCCCTCAGAAGAAACAAACACGCTTTTGCCAGTAAAAGTTATCCCTTCGGGATCTAAACTGAATTCGGGAAAACTTTTACCGTTTTCATCTAATAAAGTCGTCACACCAGTAAATTCAATATTGTCTTTCTCCAGCTTACCAGATGCCAAGTTAATTTTCAGAGAATAGAAGCGCGCCGGAGCCTTGCTGCTGCGGTCATCAGAAATAGCATAATAAACTTGTTTCTCCGCATCATAGGTAATTCCCGAAAGTCCGCCAATTTCTGTCCCCCCAAAGGGAGAACCTGTTGGAAATATTGCCCTACCGATAAAATCTATTTTGGTAACAGCGAAAGATTGGGCCGAAAGATTGACAAAAATAGCAACAGTTGCTGCCATCAAAAAACAGGCAATAAATATAAGTATTTTCCCTAAATTGTGCATCTTACTATCTTCTTATCTTTCTTGCTTCGCGGCCTTTGCGTCTTCGCGGTTCGTTCAATCAGAAAATTACTGTTTCTGACTCAACAAAAAATTAGTCAACCAATCTTTAACGATGTAAGTAGCGCGACAGTCGTCCTCATTGTAGCGGACGATCGCCTCCAAGAGATCGCGATCGCCCGTTTTGAGCCAATCATCGTACCAACAGACACACTGAGCACCGTTAGCCTTAGCATCGCGCCAGTCAAAACCCAACCAGCGCGCAATGGGTTTGAGTGCGTAACTTTCCACCGGCATAATCGCTTGCTGCGTCACTTGCTTGTGAATATCCACAAACCTTTTCAGCACAGGCTTCCACAAGTAAGCTGGAGTGTTGTAAAGTTTAGCCAGTCGCTTAAAAGTCTTGACTTCGTAGTCACAAAAGTGGAAAATCGGAGCAATGGGATAAGCCCACATTAGTTCTAAAAATTGCTCCCAGATTGCACCTTCCTCAGCCGGTGATTCTGCAAGGAAGCCGTGGAATTTTTCAGTGTTGTTGTACCTGTCAACAACTAATACTCCGTGGAGATAATCTAAATTTAACTCCGGTTCGGCTTCAATATCAAAGTATAGTTCAATTGGTGCGATCGGCAAAAAGACAGATTGTGAATAAGGAATTGGTTTTTTGCGGAGAATCGGCGCAGGTATAGAAGGTGCAGCAGATTTATTTTCTGTAATCTTTACGGACTCAATTTTAGCTATTACTAAACTATTCCCTGCAACTTCTGGTATTCTGATAAACTGATTAACCGCTGTCGTTGCCGAACCTCTATCTTTAACATCCGTTAAATCCGTTACATAATCCGCTGCCGAACTTCCTTCTTTGACATCCGTTAAATCCGTTACAAAATCCGTTGCCGAACTTCCTGCTTCTCGCACAAACGGTTGATTTAACAAAGTCGATCGCGCTTGTTGCACCACATCGACAGCCACTCCCGCCACAAACTCAGGATAACTCGCTAATAAATCGGAATTAGCATTAGCCAAAGATGCTAAATCAGTCAATCCTAGAACTTTTAATATAGCATATCGCTTAGCCGTAACTCCCGGCAATAGCGAAAGATGTTTAATCGATTCGGCTTCCTCGTGACAAGCCGTATACCAACCGCAAAGAGTACACTTTTGCCGAGAAATGAAAACCTCCGGTTTCTGCCGATTTTCTAACATCTCAATGCACTCATCCAAAATCTGGAACATTTGAGGCATTCGCTGGTAGAGATTCACCGCCCAAAGCCCTTTTGTCCGCAGCATCAGCCACGCAGTTTCGGGCATTGTTCCCTGCATGGAAGCTAAGACTTTCGCATGAAAAGCAGCAATAATTTGATAGTCTAGTTTTGGTTTTTTACTTAACCACATATCGGCTGTCGCATAACTCCAATTACCAAAATTGGAATCTCCAGGCTGTTTGATTAATAAGTGCGGGCGACTGACGAGAGTGATTTCGGAAGAGTGCAGGATTGAGGAGGAAAGATGCACTGAAGTTTCGGGAATCTCGCCAATGTCTGGCAAATATTGACCGTCAATCCCTGATATAGAAGCTGTTTCACCATTGGTTTTACCTAATTCATCTTGGCAAAGGACTCCTCGATAAATGCGATCGACTCCTTGCTGCATTAAACTCAAAGTAGCCGCCGCACCAGCCGCCCAATCCCCTCTAGGATAATATGGTTGTTCGTAGGTTTCGGATTCTAAAGTTTGCTGCTGGTATGTCGAGCTATCTCGCATCAATTTTAGCAAAAAGTCACTTGGTGGATCTTGTTGTTTCCAATCTCCCAATATATCTAAAAATGCTCGGAGATTACATCGTTGATAGGAAAGTAGTAGTTTGTCAGTTATTAACATTTAGTGTTTACAGAAGGTTCGTCAACGGATTGTGTCACGGATGTCACGGATGTAAAAGATAGAAGGTTTGGCAATCGATTATATAACGGATGTAACAGATGTCATGGATGTAAAAGATAGAAGTAAGAAGGCTTTTTGAGAGAAGTTTTTGACATTAATATTTATTCAATCTGTCATGCCGCACACACAGTCCATATATAGTATTTTGTAGAGGCAATCCCCGTAGTTGCGTATTCCTAGGGTTATTGTGTAACAATACTTCGGACAGTTTTTCTATGGCCCAATGACTTCATGTCCACCCCTGACTTGCATTTAATTCGACTTTTTCATGATCCTTAGCCTGTAAAGCTTGTAGTATCGTTCCAAGAACTGTCCGGAGTATTGGTGTAAGTTCTATCAATATTAACGTTATCAATTAATTCCCCAGAAAAAATGACAAAGGACAAACACCGGCAACAATTTCCAGCTTTGGCCAATAAAGCTTATTTTAACTACGGCGGACAAGGGCCGTTGCCTGAGACTGCTTTAGAGGCGATTTATGGGGCCTATAAGCGGGTGCAGCTTGGGGGGCCGTTTTCGGGGGAAATCGGTGCTTGGGTGGCTCAGGAGGCGATGCTGACGCGACGTGCGATCGCAAACGAGTTAGCCGTCCCTCCCGAAACGATCGCCCTGACTGAAGATGTCACCGTCGGCTGCAATATTGCTCTGTGGGGCATTGATTGGCATCCTGGCGACCATTTATTGCTCTCTGACTGCGAACATCCGGGCATTGTAGCTAGTGTAATGGAACTTCAGCGCCGTTTCAACCTTGAGGTTTCGGTTTGTCCGTTGGCGGCTACTTTGAATCAGGGCGATGCGGTGGCGGTAATTGCTGATTATTTGCAGCCGAATACTCGTTTGTTGGTAATCAGTCACATCTTGTGGAATACTGGCCAAGTTTTGCCTCTGACTGAGATTGTGAAAGTGTGCCATGAAGGCTATGAACCCCCCCTAACCCCCCCTTGGCAAGGGGGGGGACAAGAAGATTTGCCTGTGCAGAATCACAAAGTCAGAGTATTAGTTGATGCGGCTCAATCTGTGGGAGTTTTGCCTTTGAATTTGATTGAGTCGGGAGTTGATTTTTATGCTTTCACGGGTCATAAATGGTGGTGCGGCCCGGAAGGTTTGGGTGGACTCTATGTAAGTGCAGAAGCTTTGGCAGATTTGCAGCCGGTGTTTATCGGTTGGCGGGGAATTGTGACGGATGCTAATGCTAAACCGATTGGCTTTAAACCGGGAACTCAACGTTACGAAATTGCGACTTCGGCTTATCCTTTGTATGCGGGTTTGCGAAGTGCGATCGCCCTGCAACATGAATGGGGTCCGATCGAGGAAAGGTATGCAGAAATTTGCCGTTTGAGCAAGTATCTCTGGGAACGTTTGTCGGAAATTAGCCATGTAGAATGTTTGCGGACTTCGGCACCGGAAGCGGGTTTGGTTTCGTTTCGATTGACTAACGGGATGCCGCATAAAAAGCTTGTCGATTTGTTGGAGAAGCAGGGAATTATGGTGCGGACAATTCTGAATCCTGATTGCGTGCGGGCTTGCGTTCACTATTTTACCACTGAGGCAGAGATTGATAAGTTGGTTGGGGCGATCGCCATTCAATTAGTATAGCCGGAGTGGGTTTATTTATACTCCTGGATGCACGGGTAGTCAGAAACCGGGTTTTTCGAGAATACTTGGTTATAGCCCTTGAACCGCGCAAAAAACCCGGTTTCTTTGGTCGAAGTGCGTAAGTCGCGTTACACTTAATAAAAAGGAGAATATTCTGGCAAGAAACAGCGAGTATTATATACCAGAATTCTCTCTGATACAACAAACAATACAGGGAGAGGATATCCCCTTACCAGATCCACTAGCAGAAGGACAACCCCATACAACACTTGGAAAAAGAGATGGAAGCGATCGCATTTGTTACCGCCAGTCAGCAACCTTTCCCTCATCAACTTGGCCGAAAGCTAATGGCTATAATGTACCTTGGGGTAGAGTCGATTGGACGGATCACGATCGCCCATTCGATCATCCCAACCCGCATATCCACGAATTCCGCTACAATTGGGAACAGAAAAGATGGGAATCTGGATTGCAACAATTTTGGTGGTATCCCAGAGATGTTGATTAACTAAAGGAGAAATTATGGATGCCTGTTTTGAAATATTACTTTCGACAAGACAGACTCTTGAGTATTTAGAATGTCATCAGGAAACTTTTACTTGGGGTGGTGTAGAATATCCCCAAGGTGAAAAGTGTTACCTTTGGGGCAAATATATAAAATTAGTAGAGCGGGAAATTCCGCCCCATATAATCAAGCGCTTACCCGCCGCTTATGGAAGTATGCAATGGCTTAATTTTTCGCTGCAAGGGAAAGGATTAGACTTGCTAGAATCCGAGGTGAATGGTTCTGAGATAGATTGGGAAGGCAAAACTTTTGATGAATTTCTCAAGTTGATTCTGACTGAGCAACCTCAATGGGTGGTGATATTTGAATGGCACTGCGATCGCATAGATAGTCTATATCAACAGAATGTTAGTGAGTGCATCGATCGGATTAAAAATAACTTGAAATGGGACAATAATAGAGAGGGATTTCTCGTACTACCTGTACCGGAAAATGAGGTTGGCTTATCTGCGATCGCTACTGAGTGGGAGTTTGCGGAAATCTGGGCTGATACTCTGATCTCTCCTCCTTATATCCTGATGTTAGTTAAGGAAAGATCGGGGATATTTTGCATTTATAATCCGGCACAAAACTATAAAGTTATTTTTTCTAGTGACAATTACGAAGCTGCTAAAATGTGGCTGCTAGAGGATGAATATGAGCGTTTGAATAGTCGCATTTTACAAGAAGTATAAAGAGATTTAACTAAAATGTTGCCGATCGACTCAAGTGGGACTTACGTCCAAGGGCAGAATTAGCAGTAGAGGGGTGAGATTACAGGGCATTGTGCTAAACTAAGAGTTGGAGTGCATATATATATTCCCTATGACTAACCAGCGCCTAGCATCCTTCCAAACAGCCTTCCAGAATCTTCAGTTACTTCCTTTAGTCACCGTAGAGCAACTGAATAAATTTCATGTGGAATATGGCACTGAGATTTTAGAAGAATTGGAGCATTTGGTTGAAGATTGCTCGCCAGACAATAACAAAATTATTTTTACAGGACATCGTGGGTCAGGTAAATCGACTTTGCTGGGTCAGTTTTGCCGGGACACGCAGAATCGATACTTTGTAGTGTTCTTTTCAATTTCTGACCTGATTGAAATGTCAGATGTGAATCATGTCAACATTTTGTTTGCTATGGCAGTAAAGCTGATGGAAGCAGCAGAAGAACGCCAGATTAAAATCGGTTCTAAAACAAAAGAAGATTTTTATAAATGGTTTAGCAAGCATACTCGAACTGAGGGAAGTTCATTTGAGTCGATCATTGAGAAAGAAGCGAGTGGAGAAGCTGGTGTCAATGCTTGGTTTGTGAAATTCTTTTCTAAGTTAAAAGCGACGTTGAAGGCAAACTCTGTAATTCGTGAGGACATTACGACTGAGTTTTCGAGACGAATTTCAGAGTTGATCGATCGCATCAACGATATCGCTAGTGCGATTGAAGCGGCGTGCGGACAAGAAGTTCTGGTTGTGATTGATGACCTTGATAAACTCGATCTAGAAATTGTAGATAAAGTTTATCGAAATAATATCAGTGCGTTGTTTCAGCCTCAATTTCGGATTATTTATACAATTCCAATGGCAGCGACACGAGATATGTCGTTGCGAGGAATTATTCAGAATGCCACAAACAATAAGATTCAATCGATGTGGGCGACAAAGTTGTTTCCGCGTGGACAAGATAGAGTTCCCAATGCCTCTCCTGTCGCAGAAGCTGTAAAAGTATTTGAGCAAATTCTTTACAAACGAATCCCCAAGGAGTTGATTGCACCGGAAGCAACTCAGATGATGATCGTTAAAAGTGGTGGTGCATTGCGAGAATTTATTCGTTTGGCTAGTCTGTGCTGTGGGTTATGTTTGAAGCAGTTACGTCGCACACCAGACAACCAAGACTTGAAAATTACGCCTGAGATTTTGCAAAATGCGATTAAAGACTATCGGATTAATTTAACAGAACCTCTTGGACAAAACCGCTATCAAATTCTAGTGGATGTATACCAAAAATATTTACCCAAAGATGGGATGGATCAGGATTTCTTGGATTTATTGCACACGCTCTACATCCTAGAATATCGCAATGATGATTTGTGGTTTGGAGTTCATCCAGTGGTTCAGGAAATATTGCAGCGCCGTGGTTTAATTGGAGCGGGGACTAATTAAATGGTTGACAGTGAAATCGTGGACGATGAATCACTCAATGAGGATAGTTACGATGGTCTTGTCTCTTTAATTGAAGCAAGTAAAGGTGTATTGTCATTGTTGATTGTTTCCTGTCAACCGGGAGATTTTCAAACCCAGATGATTAATCGTTATGAAGCCGAACTTGCTCCGAATATCCCCTGTTATCGCGTGGTGTTGAATCAACAAGAACCGAGTCTCAGGGCTGCATTGGAGCAACTTGTCGAAGATTACCCACAGTTAAAAGAACCCCACGCATCAGCCGCAATTACTGTAACAGGAACGGAGGCTTTGATGGGGTTTGTGTCACAAGCTGATTCTAACCATCGGTCGGAGTTAAGCCGTTTTTTTGGTTATTTGCAATGGACACGAGAGGCGTTGCGAGAGTTTCCTTATCCCATTGTAATTTGGGTTGCGCCGAATATTTTGAGTCGTTTGAGTTTGGAAGCGCCGGATTTTTGGAGTTGGCGGAGTGGCGTATTTCGCTTTGTAGCACCGACGGTGGAAGCAACGGGTGTGATTAACAGGAATGGGGAAATTTTTCTGCTGATTGAGCCTGAGAAAAGACCGACTTTACCCCTAGATGAACTGTTAGAACAAGTAGAAAATCTAGAGCAACAAACTCTGGAAACTCCTGCATTAGCAACCCTATACAATCGAGTTGCTAATGCTTATGCAAACCGGGTAAACACGCGCCAACATGAGGATTATTCACAGGAGATCGATCGGGCAATTCATTTCTTTGAGAAGTCACTTGTTTTGCAAAGAGAATTGAACTTCCGCCTGGCGGAATCTGACACTTTGTTACAGTTAGGTGATATTTACCGTGACTTAGGATTGTGGGAACGGGTATTCGATCTATATGAGCAGTCTTTAGCAATTGCTAGGAATTTCAAAGATAGCCTACGAGAGGCGGCTGCTTTGGGGCGACTGGGGAATCTTTACCAACAATATCCTCTAGGCGATCGTGCGAATAATTTGGAAGGGGCGATCGCATTTTACACTGCTGCATTAATCGTCTACACCCGCGATGCCTTTCCCGAAGATTGGGCGATGACGCAAAATAATCTAGCAGTAGCCTACAGTCATAGAATCAAGGGTGAGAAAGCTGAGAATATCGAACAGTCGATGGAGTGTTATCAGAGTGCATTATGCGTCTACACCCGCGATACCTTTCCCGAGCAATGGGCGATGACGCAAAATAATCTGGCAATTGCCTACAGTAACAGAATCAGGGGAGATAGGGCTGATAATATCGAAATGGCGATCGCATCTTACAATGCTGCATTAACCGTCTACAGCCGCGATACCTTTCCCGAAAAATGGGCGATGACGCAAAATAATCTGGGAAATGCCTACAGTAACAGAATCATGGGAGAGAAAGCACAGAATATCGAAATGGCGATCGTATCTTACAATGCTGCATTATCCGTCCTCACCCGTGAGTCTTTTCCCGAATATTGGGCAAATACGCAAATAAATCTGGCAAATGCCTACCGTAACAAAATCAGGGGAGATAAAGCTGATAATCTAGAAAAAGCGATCGGATTTTACACCGTTGCACTCGAAGTCATCACCCGCCAAGCATTTCCCCAAAACCATGCTGAAACCTTATTAAATTTGGGGCTTGCCTATCGAGATGTTCCTAACCTACAGTTAGCTTATAATACCTTTGCTGATGCGATTAATAATGTTGAGATTTTGCGAGATGAGATTCATTCTGGAGATGAAAGTAAACAGAAATTAGCCGAAGAATGGAATAAACTCTACCAAAATATGGTAGAAGTTTGCATAGAACTAAAAAACTACACCGCAGCCATAGAATACGCCGAACGCAGCAAAGCCCGCAACTTAGTAGAACTCCTCGCCACCCGCGACTTATATCCCAAAGGCGATATTCCCGAAACAGTTATCAACGAACTCTCGCGCCTGCGTCGAGAAATTGATGCCGAACAGCGCCGACTAGACAACCAACAGACAAATCGTAACAGCAACGGTGGCACAATATCGGGAGAACGCAGCCTCCAAATCGACAGCCTACCCACTAGCCGCGATTTTACTCATCTCACCAAACTGCGTAAACAACTCGATGAATTGATTGCTCGTGAAATTACACCGATCGATCCTCACTTCAGCCTAACCCAAAAAGTTAAGCCCATCCTCTACAAAGACATTCAAACTCTGACAGGTGAAAACACCGCTATTCTTGAGTGGTACATTACAGGCGACAAATTTTTCACTTTCATCATCACCCCGCAAACTTCAACACCCATCATCTGGCAATCTTCAACAGCAAACTTTGAAACCTTGGTAAATTGGTATGACGAGTATAGGAAAGATTACGAAGAGAGTAAACCACCAGAAAGAAAACCCCAATGGAAGCAAAAACTAGCCTCTCGCTTCCAAAACCTAGCTGAGATTTTGCAGCTAGATCGGATTTTAGAGAATATTCCGAAACAGTGCGATCGATTAATTTTAATTCCCCATCGCTTCCTGCATCTTTTCCCCCTTCATGCGTTGCCAATCTCCCACGAAAGGGATTTTAAAAGCGGATACACCGATGAAATCGATTCTTCTATCACTGTATCCCTGTCCAAATCAGAGTCGTGCCTTCTCGACTTATTCCCTGGTGGAGTCAGCTATGCCCCCAGTTGCCTACTGCTGCAACAGGTGAAACAGCGACAACGCCCTAATTTCTCTCACCTGTTCGCGATTGCCAATCCTACCAAAGACCTCTATTTACTTGAACTGCAAGCCACTAACATCTGTCACCAATTCCAATCTAATGATTTGTTGGTAAGAGATAATGCCAACAAGAACGCAATTCTAAACTCGCATCTCAGACTTGCCAACTGTATCCATTTCGCCTGTCACAGCAAGTTTGAGCCTGACTCGCCTTTGGAATCATTCCTGGTGTTGGCAAATAACGAACGTTTGACACTGCTGGAAATCTTGAATCTTGACCTAAATCAATGTCGTCTTGTCACCCTCTGCGCCTCCGAAACTGGATTGACAGAATCCAAAACTAGCGATGAATATATCGGTTTACCTTTTGGCTTTCTCTTGGCAGGTAGCCCTAGTATCGTCAGTACCCTTTGGGAGGTAGATCAACTCGCCAGCACTTTATTACTGATGCGGTTCTATGAAAACTTAGAAACTCTGTCAACGGTTACTGCTCTCAATGAGGCACAGCAATGGATGCGGAATCTGACCTCAGAGGGGCTGAAAATCTTATTAAAAGACCTCGAACCTCAAATCGACCAAGTATTCGATAGATTGACCCTAAAAGAACGCACACGCTTTGTTTATGCTCTTCTACATAGCGCACTGAACCGCAAGCCCTTTCCCTTTGCTGAACCTTATTATTGGGCTGCCTTCACCGCCATTGGCGTTTGACAATTCTTACAAAACTCATCCAGATTTTTTTAGCTTTGCAAAGCTTTAATAGAAGTATCAGCATCCAGATGCAATAGCGGTTTAGACATTGGCAGCTTCGATAATTTGCTCGGCGGCAATAGATGCGTCTATTTCCTGAGAATGTGCCGCATAAAAAGCCAGAACTTCGTTCACTTGAGCTTCACTTAAGTCATATTCAGTCGCAATTTGGTTTGGAGATAAACCCCATTTCTGGGCTGCGATGACTACTGTTTGCACCCGCAACCGAGTACCGCGCAAAACGGGCGCGAGTTCGCCGCTAGCGCCGCGCACATAGGTGATTTGAGGGAATACAGCATCGTCATTCCGCTGGTTGAGGGTAGCAACTTTTTCGGCTACAGCCCAGAGAATAAACTGATCGAAGGAAATGCCTTGGAGTGTCGCCAATTTTTCAGCTTCTTGCTGTAGCTGAACGGGTAAGTTTAATGTGTAGGATGTCATTGATATCGTATTAGTTGGTTAATAGGATTCTAGATTGCGTGGTAGTATAGTCTAAGGCTATGTTTGGGGGCGATCGCCATTCAATTAGTATAGCCACGGCGGGTTTATCTATAGTCCTGAACGCACGAGCGATCGCAAACCGGGTTTTTTGTGAGAATACTTTGTTTCCGACTGGAACTTCCTATGGTATCATGTTGGCAGCGTTCCAAAATAGCAGTCCTTTTATAAAAAAGGCTAAAATCGTTGTAATATATGGATTCCAACTGCTACTTTGCGGTTGGTGCAAGGTTCGCTATATCTATGCAACCAATAGGAAAACTAAATTCCATGTCAAATATTCAAGTGAAGATCACCCTTTTAGATGAGCGTCTGGAAGATGGGGAACTACAAGAAATAACAGAAAATCTCCTCCAAGATATTAAGCAAGAGATTGAAGTTGAATCTGCTGGCCTTGTACCTGTAGAAGATTTGCCAAAAGACGCAAAATCTATTGGGGGGTTTTTATTGGGGATGTTGATGGCTGAAGTCAACGCAGCAAATATTAAATCCTTGTTCAGGTTTTTGAGCGATCGCCTATTACGCCTATTAGGGTTAGGGAAAACCATTGAAATCGAAGTTACGGCTAATGGTAAAACTCTCAAGGTGAAAGCCAGTAGTATAGTTGAATTGAACGAAGCGCTAAAAGTCGCTCAGGAATTTATTGGAGAATAAGGAGTCAAATATGGCGAAGAAGGTAGCATTACTGGTTGGGGTCAGCAATTATCAACAAGGGCTATCAGCCTTGCCTAGTGCTACCAAGGATGCTAAGGCAATAAAGCAAGTATTGCAGCATCCAGATATAGGGGGTTTTGTTGAAACTGATATTACCTCGGTACTAAATCAGCCTCAAAACAGGATTGAAGATGCTATATATAGGCTCTTCAATAACTGTAGTTCGGATGACTTGGTACTGTTTTACTTTTCCGGTCATGGTGTGAAGGATGAAAAGGGTAATCTTTACATTGCTACACCTACTACGCGCACAGATCAGAATAAAAGAGTGCTACCTTATACCGCTATCTCCGCCAGTTTTGTTAAAGACCAAATGACCGCTAGCCCATCTAGGCGACAGGTAGTGATTTTAGACTGTTGTTTTAGTGGGGCTTTTGCTAAGGGATTGACATTGGGTAATAAATCATGGGCAGTTCTTACGTCTAGCGATACTGTTGAATACTCTTATGCTCCCGAGCCTTCTGAACTCTCAATTTACACCCGTTATTTGGTTGAAGGTATCAAAACAGGAGTTGGAGATTTAAATAATGATGGCAATATTTCGGTAGATGAATTGTATGAATATACAAAAAAGAAGGTAAAAGAAATTTCTCCTAAAATGAATCCTCTGTTAGACAATGGCAGAGCAGGTTATAAGATTGTTTTGGCTAAGTCTCTTCAAGATGATCCAAAGCTAAAATATCGTAAAGAAGCTGAGAGAATAGCTAGTCAAGAAGAGAAAGATTTTACTTCTTTAAATATTATTTATGAGGGAAGCATTACTGATAATTCAAATCGTACTTTTCTAGATGTTTTACAGAAAAGTCTAAATTTAACAAACGAAGATGCCAAAACAATTGAAACAGAAGTTTTAGCACCTTTCCGCTTGCGAAAAGATAAATTAAAGAATTACAGCAAAGTTTTTGCAGAGGCTATAAAACAGAGTAATCCACTAAGTCAAGGTAATCGTCAAAATCTGAAGGTTTTACAACAAGTTCTTAACCTTATAGATGAAGATGTCGAACAAATTGAAAAACGAGTTTTAGATTCTTTACAAACTCCACCAATTACCAATCAGCCACCAACAACAACAATTGAAGACATTATAGGAGCCAATCTGCCTCAAACTCCTGAATCAACGAGGCCGAATAAGACACAAGCAGCTTCTAATCCATCATCTGGAAACAAAAATCTAGGTACAAGTAAACCTTCAGAAAACGTATCAACAGTAAAATATCCCATCAACTCTAAATATACTCAACTACGCGACTTACTAGCAGCAAAGAAATGGAAAGAAGCTGATAAAGAAACAGCTAACGTCATGCTCGAAGCTTATAGCAGAGAATCTTCAGGCTATCTATCTGCTGAGGATAATATCAAAAAATTACCAACTGAAGTTTTACAAACAATTAATCAACTTTGGGTTAAACATAGTGGAGGACACTTTGGTTTTAGCATTCAAAAGGAAATTTACCTGGAAGTGAGCAAGGACTATGATAAGCTGGGCGATCGCCTGGGATGGAAAAAAGAAGGAAAATGGTTGCACTGGCGAGAATTAAACTTTAGCAAACAAGCGCCGAAAGGACATCTTCCTAGCGGTATATGTCCTTTGGGTACTGTTGAAGGATTGATCTGGGATGGGTATAATGTAACTCAGGTTCTTCTCAATCGCAATGACTTGTCAAGTTAAACCTCCAATGCTTCAATTTTGGTTACTTCGACTGTGCCAAAAGAGCAATTCCTCTATCATCAAAACCCTTCGGAGATGCCCAAACTGTCTCATCTTCTAAAAATTCACGTAAGCTATCATTATCCAAACTGCCTCCTCTCGTTTGTGCAAAAAAGTTACTTAACTCACCTGCTATTTTAGAATCATGTGTAGTCACTAGAGTTTCTCCTGCACCATCTGTAAATGCAGCAATACCCGTCACATTTTCGGCAGATAAAAAACCGTAAGAGATTGCTTTGTCGTTCAAGCTTTCGCTAAGAAATGTGGTTTGATTTGCAAATTCTCCTTTTCCTAAAGAACCGAGTAACTCAAGCTTATTATCCTTTTCGACTACAATAAAGCCATCCCCGACTTTCAGCCAAAATATATAAAATTTGCCTGACACAGCCATTAGTAACGTACACTTCAAATCTTCTACCGAGCAATCTTCGGTATTTGCAAGTTTTCGTAATCCTTCAACTGCATATTTGACAAACTTATAAGCATACTCTTTTCCTCGATCGCTGTCATTGCAATTAATTATTTGCTCTTGGTCTAATATTTCTCCATGAGTAGCTTGTTTTGAATTTATAAATCCAGCCAACTCCTCAACAACAGACTTAGAACCCAAGTGAGATAATCTTGCACAGCCAGCACCATCTGCCACAAAAATCGCTGCCCGTGGCGTTGATACAACTTTTGCGGCATCTTGACATTCTATTTGTGGATGCGATTGAAGGTGAGAACGACCAACGGTAGTAGCACAAATAGCTTGCCACTTTTTTCGGGAATTTTTATTTTGTTTTCTAGAGCTAATTTCTTTTATAAGTGCATCAGGAACTGCATCATTTCCCAATTTACTCTGCTGGTTTTTCAGTTTCGTTAACCTAATATAGAAATTGTCATCCTGCTTGGCAGAAATAGCATCATTGAGTGCTTCTCTGCTATCAGGATACTTTCTTTGCAGTTCATTAAATTCTTCAACTGTTAAACCTATGCTCTTTTCTTTGCTTGCTTTTTTTGCTGCTTTAGGTTTTTTCTTGTTCATAACTTAGGACTCCATTTTTTATGAAAGAACTGCAATAAATATAGACTTGTAATCTCTACATTTATTTTGTTTCGATTATATAGCAATCCTAAAAGATTTTCTTGCATTATACGCGATCGAGATGCTCACACTGCAAGGATTATGGTCTCGATCGATTTTGCGACTGATTTAGGACTGCTATATTTTGCAAGCAATGAGCATTCAAGAATGCTCAATTGAGAATGAATTAAATTTTTAAAGTATAATGCTATCCCAACCTTTGGTAGATGGTAATTCAAAACCAGTTCCAGGAGTGGAAACACTTACTTTCGCCATACTTTGAGCAAGCCACTGGAAGAATTCCCTGAATTTATACTCAGCTAATTTTTTGGGTGGACGATTGGCAGGACAAAACTCACCAAGTTTATTCAAATTGCAGTAGTCGCCGATGCCAATTCCAAACACTAGCATTTTACTATCTTCAGCGAGTTCACGAAGTAGAGCCGCAGCCTTAGAATATTCATCGGTTGGCTCACCATCGGTCATTAGTATGATCCAAGGTTGATAGTAGGGAACACCACGTTTTTGGTACTGTTTTTTACGTACTTCTAAAACTTCAATTGCTTTGGAAACAGCTTCCCCCATTGGCGTTCTTCCCATAGCCGAAAATTCAGGTACATTAATTCCCAAAATCGATTGGATCGGGGTAACTTCATCCACCGTACTACCAAAAGTAATGATTCCTACCTCCACAGCAAATCGTGCAAAATCATCTTGATAAACTTCTTGGATAAACTGATTTACACCTTGATTGAGTAAACTAATTGGATCGCCTGACATACTACCACTGACATCCAAAACCAACATACACGGACAACGAGGCGTTGGATTTTCAATTAAATCATAGTCTTGGTTCTTGAGCTTAATCTTCATATTTCTTTCCAAGTCAACTAATTACTAATGAAACACTTCAAAAAATAGATAGTTATACAAGATTACCAAACAATCCTGTCTTCACCATCTCGGCTAATTTTTCGTTCTGCTGGTCTGACTTCTGAGGAGAGGAAACCACTTTGCATAGCAAAATAGTATTCT
Source organism: Microcoleus sp. PH2017_28_MFU_U_A (assembly GCF_020738035.1). NCBI lineage: Bacteria > Bacillati > Cyanobacteriota > Cyanophyceae > Oscillatoriales > Microcoleaceae > Microcoleus > Microcoleus sp. PH2017_28_MFU_U_A. The sequence continues at coordinate 15,111 of NZ_JAEQCX010000038.1, read as the reverse complement.
TGAAACACACCTCGCCATTCTTCTATAGAAGCCCGCTTCGATTTGTCATTAACACCCTGTTTCAGAGTGTTAATAAAAAGGTTTTTGACTTTAAATGATAGATGACTCCAAACAATAAACCAAGGCCCTGGTGGTATGCCACCTTCCTCCCCTGGTGGAAAGCCTCCTCTTCCATATGGGAAATTGCCCCCGCGCAAATTTTCTACTGGATTTCCACCGCCTACTTGGCTGTAAGGATGTAGTCCCAACATCAAACATTGGAACATTAAAATGGCTAACGAAAATAAGTCGCTTTCAAGTGTTCTAATAATTTTGTCAAAAGCTTCACCATGATGTTCTACAGGTGTCATCTCTGGTCTACCTACAGGGCAAGTATAGATTTGAGAAGTCCTAGCATTTTTGACTTGATAGCTGTCTGTATCAATCAGATAAACTTTAAACGTAGAAGGGTCTGCAAGAAAATTACCTAAGTTAATGTCCCCAAGGTAAATTTCTTTTTTGTGCAAACTTTCAACTGTATCTAAAAGATGCAACAATATTTGCACAATACCTTTCCTATCTATGTTTGGAAAGTATTTTAAATAGAGCATGGTATGAGCTAGTTTACTCAGTGGTATCCCTCCGGCTTTTTTCATGGCATAGCCTATCCACTGGTCATTGCTATCAAAAATCTCTATCTGGGGCCAGGTTACGTAAGGACTCTTAATCAGGTCTTCTAGAACTCGAATTTGAACAAAAACTTTTTCTCTTAGTTCATGTCTTCTTTGTTGTAATTTCTCCTGATTAAAGATTTTGACTACAATGTTTGGATTTTCTGCCAGTGCATATACATCCCCTTGTCCACCACTACCGATTTGTTCGCCTAGTCTGCGTGGTTGCCTTTGCTCATCATAGATTATGAGATTGTTCATGCTACCTCATGCTTTACACTTTATGGCTTTACACATACTTGCGCGTAAGTTCAGGATGGTATAAAAATAATTCCATGAATGCACACTAAGATTTTTAGGGTCAGTGGAGTAATGGACGAAAATAGAAAGAAACCGGGTTTTTACTTAATCTGTCGTCTTCAACGCAGTATTGTCGCAAAAAACCCGGTTTCTGAGATCCTAATTAATGACTGTGCCCGTGCCCTTCATGAGAATGCGTGTGCTCGCGGTTCGCCACAGCCAAACTCGGATTCACCCCGATCGCACTTTCACTCAACAACGCTTCAATTTGAGGATTTGCCCACTCTGCCGCCATTTTTTCGTCATATTGCTGCCATTTACCTCTAGGAAAACTCCCAACAGCAAAATCAAAAAATCTATGTTCCATAGAGAATATGCCACCGCGTTCATACATTATGATTAGAGGTTCGTAGGGTTCAGGTAAAGTAAATTCACTAACTTTTTGTAAATTTTTCACCCGCTCCCAATGGAGGAACCACTCGCAGGTTTTTTCAATCATACCCGCCACATAAAACGGTGTCTCTGTGAAATGAGTCTTAAGCACTTTCATCTTAGTATCATCGGCACATTCTAAAGGGCAGATATGAGCAGCCACATCAAAAAACGGCCATTCATCTGTACAATCTAAAGCTTTTGCCCACAGTGCCGCACGTCTCAAGTATTCTCGCAAAAGGGCAATATGAGAGTTAACGCGACTATCGTCAGGTTCCCATTTAATTGCTAAAATTCGCTCTAGTGCAGTATAGGTAATTGTTTTTGCAGTCATATTCTTTCTCTAATAGCTTCAAGCAACTCATCAAGATTCGAGAGGTTGTCAGCAAGCATCAGTCCTTCCGCTGACTTACCTATTATGGTGCGTCGCTGTGAGATGTTCGATCGCATTTGAAGATATCTAATGGCGACGCACCCTACAGCTATTTGCTATGATAGTGCGATCGCCCCAAATCATCTATAATAGAAAAGTCAGCGCTCGTGACACCGAAATTATGAACATCAAAGTCGTATTAGAACCCAGTGAAGAAGGTGGATATACCGTCTATGTTCCCTCACTGTCAGGCTGCATCAGTGAAGGGGAAACGATTGACGAAGCATTGGCAAATATCCAAGAAGCGATCGAACTTTATTTGGAGCCGATGGCAGATGAATTGAGCATTTCCGAAGGTGCAATTGTGAGAGAATTGGTGGTATGAGCAAAGTTCCCAATCTTCCTTATACTCAGATTATTGCTGCACTACAGCGCGATGGATGGGTATTTGTCCGCCAACGGGGTAGCCACATTCGACTGCAAAAAGCTATGCCAGATGAAGTATTGAAATTGACTGTCCCAGCTCATCGCTCAGTTAAGCGTTCTACTCTAGCTCACATTTTAAAACAGGCTCGTATAGACCTCGATAAGTTTTTGGATTTATTATAAGTAAACTGAATAAGCTATCGCCATATTTTCGTAAAATTAATTAAAAAGCGATCGCCCTTTTAACCTAAATTAATCTCGATTTACCCACTCCCACAAAGAAACCGGGTTTTTACTTAATCTGTCGTCTTCAACGCAGTATTATCCCAAAAACCCGGTTTCTAAAATCCTAATTAATGATTGTGCCCGTGCCCACCATGATTGTGTCCATGATCGCCGTGAGAATGCCCATGATCCCCATGATTATGCCCATGATCGCTATGAGAATGTACGTGATCGCGGACAACCAAATTCGGATTCACCGCCACAGCCATCTCACTAAACAAGGCTTCAATTTGAGGATTTGCCCACTCTGCCGCCATTTTCAGGAACTCAGGATGGTCGTTAACACAAGGCAATTTGCGGTAAGTAACTCCTTGACGTTGCTTCTGTAAACCCTCAATAATGTGGTCTACATCTAACAAAGTTTCGTGGTTTTCTGTCGCAAATCCGATCGGCATAAACACGATCGCAGTTGCACCCAAATCAATCAAATTCTTCGCAGCCAACGTCGCATCCGGCTGAGTCCATTCAATCAGCGGCGTGTCATGATTCAGCCAGCCCACCGAAATCAAAGGATAACGATACATCAAACGTTCCCGCACGCGATCGTACAAAGCTTGACTTTCCACAATCCCCGAAGTGAAGCCCTTCGCCTTGTGCGGACAACCGTGATTCATCAGCACAATCCCAATCTGAGAAGGCAAATGTGCTACAGCTAAATCGTTTTTAATTTCCTCTTCAACCAAATCCGCCATTAGCTGGATGTAAGCTGGTTCATCGTAAAAAGAAGGAATATAACGCTGTCCTGTTACCCAATGTTCTTTACCATCAAAGGTTTGTGCTAAAGCATTGTTTACCTGTTCCACAGCAATCCCGCTAGTGAAAACAGAATCCACAACCAACAGCGGATAAATCAGAATTTTGTCAAAGCCTTCTGCTTTAATTTGCGGGATTACTTGTTCCGGCAAAAACGGCGCGCAAAAGTTAAAAGCTTTGAATACTTTTACTTTATCGCCCCATTTCTCCTGCAAATTCTGTTCAATCCCCGCCCGTTGTTGTTCAAAAATTGCATTGTGGGGCGACACGAATTTACCGTGTTGGTGACTCCACTCGTGCAAGTCAAAAATTGCCAAAATCTTCGCCAGTGGCGGATAAATCCAATTTGGTACTGGCGCAAACTTTGCCGTCAGTAAGTTTAAAGCTTGTTCGTTGTAATTCGCAAAATCGTCGTAGCTTTCGACTTCGCCGTAACCCATCAGCAAGACGGCTACGCGATCGCTGTTTGCCGGTGCGGCAGATGTTTTGAATTCAATTTTTTCTGGAGAAGCAACCACTTTGTATTCCTCAATTTTATTTATTCTAAGAGATCCAGACAGGATGAAGAGTGGATCTGAGATTTTTGATTGTTGGCGATCGCACGAGTTGCGCGCGCTGGGCTGATTCCCGGTTTCTGCACCGATAATTCCGGGCTAAACCTCTGATTTATCCTAGAAACCGGGTTGATGAGTGTCAGTCGTGAATCGGTTTTTTGGTTCCGACCCGAAACTCGTAGGGTGACTAGAACTAGAATCAGACTTTATTCAGCCTGACAGGGAATGGGGTTAGGGGGGATAAGTTTTATGTTTTCTTAAGACTCTTTCGCCTTGCCTCGGATTCCGCAGGTTTGCAGCGTTCCCAGCGTTTATTTTGGGGGGATATTCTTCAAACTTTGCGCTATCATGAGTTTAACATCCTATCCCCCCGTATGGCATATAATTAGTTATGGTGTACAATAAAGTAAAGTTATGTTAAGCTCTTGATTAATTTTATTGAAGCATGATGAGACTGGTAATTTGCCCCGGAATCCACGACCCAAAACTCACTGATTGTTTCCTAGAGGGACTTTCGGGAGTTTGGGGAAACGTAGAACCTCGGCAAAATATCCAAAGATCTTACTCTGTTAAGATTTTCCCAGCTCATAAACAGCCACCTTTTTCAGCCCTTGACATATTCCACTTTTTGTGCAGTCAAGAGTTGACAGGAGAAAGTCTAGTATTCGTTAGTTTTTCGGCTGGGGTAGTCGGGGCGATCGGGGCGGCGTGGATGTGGCAGCAAATGGGTGGCAAAGTCGCGGCATTCATTGCTTTAGATGGTTGGGGAGTACCCCTGGGGGGCAATTTCCCGATTCACCGGATCAGCCACGATAGCTTTACACACTGGAGTTCAGCTATTCTCGGTGGCGGTGAAGACAGTTTTTATGCCGATCGCCCGGTTGAACATTTAGATTTGTGGCGATCGCCCCAAACAGCCCAAGGTTGGCAAATCAGTCAAACAGCCGATCGCATCGAGACGACGAAACCAGCCACCGCAGCAACATTTTTAGTTCACTTATTGAAACAGTACGGAGTCCAATCAGTTGTTTAACTTTAATTTATTATCATCGGCGATCGCATCTACTGCTACCTTCACCGGCCTAGAAAGTCCTGTATCTTCTTCAGATAGAAGCAAGAGCATTCAGCAGTGGTTGGTATTTGGCGCATCAGCATTTTTAGTCTCAATTCCAGTTTTTGTGCAAGCGCCTTTAGTGCGTTTGTATCCCACCATCAGTTTGCTATCAACTATCCCCTGGTTCGTACTTAGTTTAATCTTAATTTTCCGCCCAAAAACTCAACTTTGGGGAGACTTATTATTAGGATTTGCCGGATGTTGGCTGGCTGGTTCTATTTATTGGGGCTGGTTTAGATGGGAACCAATTTTGCACTTACCGATAGAAGCAATTGGTTTGCCATTTGCGATTTGGTGTTTGGGTAAATCTTGGGGGAAAGTTGGCGCATATTTTTATTTAGGTTCGTTATTAGGAACCGCTATTACCGACATATATTTTTACTTGACAGGTTTGATGCCTTACTGGAGACAAGTGATGCACGCGGAACCGGAATTGGCTATGCCGATTTTCCAAAGTGCGATCGGGCAAATTGACACTCCTTGGGGTATTGGTTGGGCTTTGGTTTTAATTGCCGTACTTTTAACTGTGGGTTTGTTGAGTTTGCGCGATCGTGCTTTGCACTGGCGCGCCTTCAGCGGAGCAGTTTTTAGTACGCTGTTAGTAGATGGTTTATTCTGGTTGGCCGCTTCGGCAGCTTAAGCTTTATGGTTGGTTTCTATGTGTATGATTTTTGACCGCAGATGTGGGCGGATTGACGCAGATTAACGCAGATTTTTGGATAAATGTAGTTTTGAGATTCCTGACTTCTTTAAGAAGTCGGGAATTTGGGTATTTAGTGAACAATTATGAGTTAGAATCTAAAATCTAAAATCTAAAATCAATATCATGTCTTTCATTTCAGTTCGCGGTGTAGAACATTATTACGAGTGGATAACAGCAGACAATAGCGCCCAACCCAGCGGCAAACCAGTTATGGTATTTCTCCACGGCTGGGCTGGCTCAGCCCGCTACTGGGAAAGCACTGCACAGGCGATCGCCAATGACTTTGATTGTTTGCTGTACGATATGAGAGGTTTTGGCCGATCGCCCTTACCGCCATCACCTCCTGAGTCCAGTTACGAGCTCGAAACCTACGCCCGCGACTTAGCCGAATTATTAGAAGCTCTGAATTTAAGCCGCGTCTTTCTCAACGCTCACTCTACAGGAGCATCTATTGCTACTTTATTTCTCAACCTTTACCCCGAAAAAGTAGAAAAAGCCATTCTCACTTGCAGCGGCATTTTTGAATACGATGAGAAAGCCTTCACAACTTTTCATAAATTCGGCGGCTATGTAGTCAAATTTCGCCCGTCTTGGCTGGCTGCTATTCCGTTTGCCGATCGCATCTTTATGGCTCGGTTTTTGCGCCAATCTCTCCCCACAGCCGTCAGTTTAGCATTTCTCAAGGATTTCTTAATGGCAGACGAGGAAGCTGCGATCGGTACAATGGTGACAGCAGTTAGCAAAAGAGCAGCCGAGGAAATGCCCCAGGAATTTGCACGGTTGAGTGTGCCCACACTGCTGGTAGCTGGAGAATTCGATCAAATTATCCCCGCCGCCATGGGAGAACAAGCAGCCTCCCTCAGCAAAAAAGTAGAATTTGTTATAATTCCCAATACAGCTCACTTTCCAATGCTGGAGGATGCCGCAACATATTTGCAGCTAATCCGAGACTTTTTGCCAGCAGCAGCTTAGCTGAGTTATAGTTCATCCAATGTACGATCGGACAAACAAGCTTTTATAGCCGTTTTTGCTCCGATCTTAATTTTTAATTCCTAATTTCTTAAAGCGAAAGGTGGTAATATGAACGACCTCGATCAATACTATAGAGTGCTGGGACTATTACCGGGAGCTTCCCGAGAAGAAATTACTCAAGCTTACAAGGATTTAGCGTTCATTTGGCACCCCGATCGCATCCCTAAAGATAATCCTAGACTACTCCAGAAAGCTGAAGAAAAGATTAAGGAAATTAATCAAGCTCGGGAACAATTGCGATCGATTCAGCCAAGAGGTCAAAATCAGAACACTCAGCATAAAAATACTCAGCACAAACACACCCAGCAGCAAAACACCCAGCAACAAAACACCCAGTACAGAAATACTCAGTATCAAAACACCCAGCAACAAAACACCCAGTACAGAAATACTCAGTATCAAAACACCCAACAACAAAACACCCAACAACAAAATACCCAGCCACAAAACACTCAGTACAGAAACACCCAGCCACCACCAGCAACGCCAAAAGAGCCACGCTACTCTTCCGAACCCTATTCAGGAAAACCTGCTGGTAATTATGCGGGAAATTATGGTGGAAACTATGCTCCAAATCCGACGGGGCCTTATTCCGATGCCTCCCGCTACCAATCGCCACAGCCGCAGCCATCTCAATCTTACCGACAAGCTGCGCCGCAAGCTCCCGATTTGAGCGGTTCCAACTTCAAAGGAGCTTCCTTAAAAGAAAAGGATTTTTCAGGGAGAAACTTGAGCAATGCAAACCTGAGTGAAGCCGACTTAAGCGATACTTTTCTCCACAACATCAACCTCACAGGTGCGAATTTACAAAAAGCTAACTTGTTTAGGGCTAACCTGTTAGGAGCTTGTTTGATTAATGCCAACCTGAGAGAAACCAATTTAATCGGAGCGGATTTGAGCGGTGCAGACTTGAGCGGTGCGGATTTGACGGGTGCTAAAATCGGTTATGGCGATCGCGTCATGGTAAAACTCACAGGAGCTAGATTAACAGGTACAATCTTGCCCGACGGTACCGTACACAGTTAAAGGATTGAGTTTTTCCTCAATTCTGAAGCCAAAAATCTAGTTTCGGCAAATTGTTACTCCCAACTTAGATAGTGTCACCTAAAACAACCCCCATAAAATCGGTTCGTAGTGAGGACTTTAGTCCTCTTCAAATTGAGAGGACTAAAGTCCTCACTACGAACCTATAGCGGTTAAGTTATGTCAAATTATAAGCTGTTCCACATTTAACTTGCACACTTTAGTATTACCTTTATGTTTGAATCTTATCCCGATTTCTTCATCTGCTGCTTGCTCGCAGACAGGTAATACCAACCGATAAAACTCATTAAAGGAAATGGGTTCAAAACTTGAAAGAACAGCATTTCATTGTTTCGATCCAAAAATTTCATAGCTGATGCCAAAAATCCTCTTCGGGACTTACCAGAAAGAATTGGTTGAAAGCCCGCCCGCCTTCGAGAGAGAAATTAAAATCAGACTATTCATTACTCCAATCCTCGGACTTATAGGTAGAGGTCGCTCTCAAACTGTCAACTGTCAACTGTCAACTGTCAACTGTTGAAGCCCTCCGATGGAACAAACCGCGTTTTTTCACACAAATATTCGCTGGGAGTCTTTAATATCGGTAACAAACCCGGTTTCTGGGTTCCCATGCGTAAGTCCTACTTTTTTTGTGATAAAACGTTAGGAATTCGTGGTTGGTGGTAATTCGGTTGTCTCAGATTGAAACAAAAGTTTGCCCTCGCAGGGAACTAAAGTCTGGTAGAAAAACTTTTTACAACGATTGTGTTCATCGGCAATTACTACTCGCGCCTCGTGCCCGGTGCGAAATACCTCAGCGCGATCGCATTCTTCATAGGCAGCAATAATTACAAAATCTCCAGGATCGCACAAATGAGATGCTGCACCGTTGAGACAAATGATACCACTTCCCGGCTGTCCTGGCAACACATAGGTTGACAAGCGGTTCCCATTGCTAACATTCCAAATTTCCACCTCCTGTAAAGGCAGAATTCCCACCTTATCGATCAATTCATTGTCAATGGTGACGCTGCCTACATAATTAACATTTGCATCGGTTACGCGCACTCCATGTAGCTTAGCGTGCATCAGTCTAATTCTAGCCATTGTTTTTTTCCTGTACTGTATATGTCAGTCGATTTTGTATTTTATATTTTAGATTTACTTGCAGCATTAAATCTGGGAGCTTGAACTTGAGTCTCGAATCTAAAATTGAAGAATTTCTACTGTCATATAACCAATAGCAAACAATTCTCTCTAAGAGTAGCTTACTCCATCCTTTCCTTCACAGCACTACCTGGAATACTTCCATGTCATTGTCAAATTCTTGGATTTTCAGACGCTTGAGGGAAGTACCTGCTGGGAATTCTCTCTCAATTGTAACTGTTTTGATTGGGGTTAGTTGTTGCCATGCTGAATTAATAATATCTATAGCCCAATACGGTTAACTTAAGAGATGATATCGTTTCCGGTTGCATCGGAATTATTAACGGAAATTAGGAGACGGCAGTGCCGTGTCCCTACGATTAATCACGGTAGGGACACGGCACTGCCGTCTCCTCTATATCATAAGGAGTGCAACCGGAAATGATATGACAAGAGGGAAAACTCATGAAAAATAGATACTGGGTTGGCGCGTGCCTGCCCGTTGGCGAAGCTGCCCTGAAAGGGCTAGGGCTTATGCTTCGTTCCTCTCTTCGGACCATCTTAAGTGAACCGTATTGATCTATAGCCGGCAGCGAATTTTCCATTCCCAAAATCTCCCCCAAGAGATGTACAGCAAGTTGGATCTGACTTTTCACCTTTTTAGGCTTTTGGGGGAGGCTTTTCTCACAATTATTATCTCAAAACTTGGGAAATTGATTGGGTTTGCAAACTAATAATTTTACATACTTAACCATCTTGATTTTTTTTGATTGAACGCTTCCGTGATTGATTATTTCCGGCGACGCAACTTTCGTCCAGCAGCCAGCATAGCACCTCCCGCCATCAAACCTCCGACCGTCATCGGTTCTGGAACTGGCTCAGCTTCTACCGTCTCCACAGAACTGTCTTTAATCAATACAGCCACCGATTTGGGAATTGTATCAGCTTTGATCGTTCCCACAGAACCGCCTTTAATAAATACAGCCGAATCAAAATTACCGTCGCCCACATCTTTCATGCGGATGCTGAGAACATTTGTCTGATTTTGCTTGAGCAAACCCTCAAACCCTAAAACTTTAGTAAAACCGTCTAGCTTAATGATGTTAGCAGCAATACCCATCAAACTTGGGTTGTTAATATAGTCTGAGTGATCTGTAGAGCGATTATTTGGATCGGGAACGAGATTATTAATCGTAACTGTTTTCCCGTCGCTCAATTTTGCCAAATTACGACCATTCAGCAACAGTTCAAAATCGTCATTGTATTCAGAACCGCCGAACTCAGGAAACTCCTCTGAACCAAATACATACTCAAAGAACAATTTTTCAGCAGTGTCGTCAGCAAAAAATCTGAGGTCTAGCTGAGTTAAATCCCCAGCTTCGCCCTTTACTCCAAAGTCGGTGTTTAGATCGCTGCCGTTGGTCATTAGGTTATCTTTCCGATTCTGGCCCGGTATATTGGTGACTTTGCCAGTGCTGAGAACAACGCCTGACTGCAAACCAAAAGGGTCATTAATAAAAGTACCAAAGGCAGCCTGATTTCCGGTAATTAAAACAGAGAAATCACTCAATCCTGCTATGTTATTTCCTAACAAATTATTTTTCAAAATCTCAGTGTTATTAGTTGCCCCTACCGAAAATGCCATTACTGGTGATGCCAAAAAGCTCAGAGCAGCAGTCAAGGTAGCTGTTAAGGCAGCAATTTTGTGATAACTTATCATATATTTTTGTTTAAAAGACTAAGATTGTTTAATGTCTAAATTCATTTTTACATTAGATAAGCATCAATGTCTAGTGCCTTTACAATGACTTTACATCTACGTAATTTTACGGCTTGGATGGTTAATATTTTGGGTATTTCTTAGCAATTATTCAATCAATAAACTTCAGGATAAAATACTAATACCAAAATATACGTACACAGACTAATAATTTGAGGAAGTAGGCACAGGATACCCAAGAAACCTGGTTTTTATGAGGTTTACGATCGCCCTTGACAAAAGATTTTGCTAAAATAAAAAACCGGGGTTTTTGGGTAAATCCGCAATTGATATCGAGTGGGGTCGATCGACTCCACCTGATATCAAAACAAATGACTGATGACAAATGACTGATGAGAAAGTTCGCGAGCGGGGACAGCACTAATCACCGATCGCTAAAACCCCCTTGCTTCTCCTTCCCCGCGCGGATCGGCAGCCCCTTCCAACCAACCGTCATCAGTCAGGACGATCGCATTTGCATTTCCCCAGCCGTCACGTTCGACAATCTGGTGTCCCCGCCTGCGTAACTCCTCAAGCGTCCCAGCCTCAAAACCTCCGCGTTCCACCATCAGGCGATCCGGCTGCCACTGATGGTGCACCCGGGGAGCAGACACAGCCTCGCCCACATTCATGTCGTAAACCAACAGGTTGAGGACAATTTGCAAAACCGTGGTAATAATCGTGCTGCCTCCAGGAGCCCCCGCAGCAAGGCGAAATTGGCCATTTTCCGTCACGATAACCGGTGTCATGCTGGATAAAGGAGTTTTAAGAGGGGCGATCGCATTTGCCTCACCGCCCACCAAACCAAACAAATTCGGCACTCCCGGCGCAGCAGCAAAATCATCCATCTCATTGTTGAGCAAAATTCCCGTACCCGCCGCCACAACCCCAGCCCCAAAACCTCCATTCACCGTAAACGTCAAACTAACAACATTGCGCTCTTTGTCAACTACCGTCAGGTGCGTAGTTTCCGGCGACTCGTACACAAAGCGGCTCAAAGTTTGAGCATCAACAGCTTTTACTTCGCTCGAAGGTTTGGCTTTGGAAATTTCGATTTGCGATCGGCGAAATTTCCCATAATTTCTGTTAGTCAGAGCTTTGACAGGTACGCTGACAAAATCTGGATCGCCCAAATATTCGGCCCTGTCAGCATAGGCAATCCTCATCGATTCCGCCAGCAAATGTAGCGCATCCGGGCTTTTCCTTCCCAAACTCTTGAGATCGGTATCGCCTAGAATATTGAGGATTTGCAACAAATGAACGCCACCGGAAGAGGGAGGCGACATCGCGCAAATTTCGTAAGTGCGAAACTTGCCACAAACCGGATTGCGCCAAATCGGCGTATAGTTTTTCAGGTCTTCGAGAGTGATAATGCCACCATTTTTAGCCATGTCGGTGGCGATCGCCCGCGCAATATCTCCGCGATAAAAACTTTGGGGATTTTGTGCAATTTGTCGCAATGTCCGCGCCAAATCTCGCTGCACCAAAACCTCCCCCGGTTGGTATAAAACGTCACTACGAGTGAAAATATCCCGTGCCGCCCGATTCTTGTTAATCGCATCCTTTCGTTGCAGAGTAGCCTTTGTGAAGCGGGAACTTACTGGAAAACCCTTTTGGGCAAGGGCGATCGCCGGAGCCACCACCTGCGCCCAAGGTAACTTACCATACTCGCGGTGCACCGTATAAAGTCCAGCCACAGTACCCGGAATGCCCGCCGCCAAATGCCCGTCCAGACTTGCCCGCTTGCGTACCTTACCTTGCTTGTCCAGGTACATATCGCGCGTTGCTCGTTTGGGCGATCGTTCCCGGAAATCCAGCGCTTGCACAGTCCCCGTTTCGGCCCGTCGCAGCAGCAAAAAACCTCCGCCGCCGATACCCGCCGAAAAAGGCTCCACCACCGAAATCGCCAAAGCCGTAGCAGCCGCCGCATCCACCGCATTGCCTCCCTGTTGCAGCACGCTCAGCCCCGCGGCGCTCGCCAGGGGGTGAGCCGAAACTGCCATGACCTGTTTGCTGCGCTGCTGCTGCAAGTTTGGCTGTAGCTGCTGGTGGCACCCACCTAACAGTATTACCGTGATGAAACAAGTATAAATACGCACTTTATTGCTTAACTTTGAAAACATTTCTCCCCGCTTTGTCAGTAGATATTACCGTGATGAAACAAGTATAGATACGCACTTTATTGCTTAACTTTGAAAACATTTCCCCCCGCTCTCTTAGGAGATATTACAGTGACAATTAAATGACATCATCCTAAAGACATAGATTTAATTTCACTTCAGCGAAGAATCATTAACAGCCACAAGTTTACTCAAACTCAAATATGTTCAGTAGGGTAATTGTTAAATACACTACATGGTAATTTAAATGATCAGAAATATTAAGCATTATCAAAAAAACTTATAGCCAAAAGTGTTGCAGCCGAGTGGGAAGAGTGCTACTATGGCTACATTAATTATTAATTTTTTATTAACAAATATTCTGAGCAAAATTTTGGGTTATTTTAAGGCTCAAAGTCCTATCTACTTCAACAGTTGACAGTTGACAGTTGACCGCTTGACAGTTGACAGTTTGAGAGCGACCTCTACCCTTAAGTCAGAGGATTGGAGTAATGAATAGTCTGATTTTAATTTCTCCCGATCGGGGTTACGGCTTTCAACCAATTCTTTCTGGTAATAGGCTGGATCTTTTTTAAAAGTCAGGCCGTAGACCCAACTTTAAAAAAAAGCGCAATCCTTGAACTTAAAAAAACAAAAAGTTTTAGTGAGCAGTTTACCAAACTGTCCGGAGTGTTAGTTAATCGGAATCTATTGAAGCAAACAATCATCTCAAATAAACATCTCCATCAAGCTTTATGAACGCAAACAACATCGGCGCATTCATCCCCGGATTTAATCTCAAAAACATCAAGAATAGAGATATGGGAGGTGCAATCGATAACAAGTTAAACACAGGAAAACTCAAAACTGCGTCGCCCACTATTCTCGCACCCAGGATTGTCAGAAAAGCAGCATCACTTGCCATTAGCACAAATTTTTCCCGCGAAAAAGTTAGCATCATCATGCCGGCATTCAACGCCAAAGACACTATAGGCGAAGCGATCGCCTCCGCACTCCAGGGGACTCACCGGAATATAGAAATCCTAGTGATTGATGACGGTTCCACCGACGGCACCGACAAAATAGTTACTGACATGGCGGGGCAAGATCCGCGAATTAAGTATTACAAAAATCCGAAAAACCTAGGAGCTTACAAATCTAGAAATTTAATGCTCGAAGCAGCAACCGGAAAATTTATCGCATTTTTAGACAGTGACGACACCTGGGAACCAAACAAACTAGAAGAATGTTTGAATCTCCTCAAAAAACACCCAGAAGTTAAATCAGTCGGTCACGCCCTCCGCTATCTCAACAAGGAAGGCGAGAAAGTCAGCTACATTCCCACGTATCCCACAAATCGGGAAGAATTGCAGGATGTTCAAGAAAACGGCGCGCTTCCTTGGGTTTTTCCTACAGCTTTAGTAGTAGAACGAGAAGCTATCCTAGAAATCGGAGGATTTTTAGACGACTGGAAAGTAGGTGCAGATACCGAACTGATGGCCAGACTAGCTCAAAAGCACGGGATGCTAAGCACAAAGATGCCCTTAGGAAACTACCGAGTTTTGGGCAATTCGTTAACCGATAAATATTGGTTTAACAAGCGTCTAGCGATAGACTGCGTTAAAGAAAACCAGCAACGCAGAATTCGCGGTCAATCAGAGTTAACCTTGAGCCAATACCAAGAAATCTTTTTCCAAAATCTGTCGCCGTTAAAAAAACTCAATAAGTTAAGAGAGATTGTGGCAACTCGCTTCATGAGAAAAGCCGGAGAAAGCTGGTTAAATCGTGAGATTTTGCCTACTCTAATTTACGGAATTGCCACAACAGTGCTGAACCCTCAAGCCACTGTACACAAAATTCAGTGGATGAAATATCAGAAGCGATTAAATCAAGAATTTGACTAATTAGCTATTGGGCTGCTACATATAGCCTACCGAACTCTGCCACTTTCTAGCAGTAGCTGAACAGTTAACTGGACTCAGCTAGAGATTCGACTTCTAGGGTAGATAATAGCCGCCTGTTTGTTGACAACTCGACTGGTGGACAATCTCTGCATCAGTCGAGTTGTTAATAAAAATTGGTTCTTTGCATAGGCCCTCTAAAATGCGATCGCCCTGACAAAAGCCCTCAAAGGATTGAACAGAGGGGAATTCGCCAAAAAAATTAGCTGTCAAATCGGCTGCGATACCCATATTGAGGGTTTTCCCCCCGCTAGGCTGATCCCACTCAGGCTTCCAGCCTGTTATATTGGCTATAGGTAAATAAGCGCAGTACGGCTGTATAAATCAACAGCCTAGCTACTAAGTAGCGGAAAACACGGCTAAAATCCAAATTTTCCCACTATTCCCTAGCCAACTCTGTTTCTGCTACACAAAACTTAGCTAAACTTTCTCAAGTCTCACTATTCAATCAAGATTGCTCTTGAAGGGTCTGCTTCCTGCTTCACCCAAGGGAGTCGGCTC
>NZ_JAEQCX010000162.1:0-12249 GCF_020738035.1 Microcoleus sp. PH2017_28_MFU_U_A | reverse complement strand
AAATTTGCATCTACTCAAATTAGTTAGGTGAAAACCAGTTTCCTGTAAGTCACTTCTGCTGAAATTTGCCCCAGTCAAATCCGCTCTGCGAAAGTTAGCCCGCCACAGACAAGCTCCGCTCAGGTTCGCCCCACTCGAATCAGCATCTTCAAAATGCGCGTATGCCAAGTCGAGGTCGCTCAAATCTGCTCCACTAAAATTGATTCCTTGTCCGTAAAAAACTAGCCGTTGCAAGTCACTTTCCCTGAAGTTAGCCCCACTCAAGTTTACTCCACTAAAGTAACCATCCTTACATTGATCGCCGGTCAAGTTCACTTTAATTAGAGAAAAGTCTCTCTCCCCAGCGTCATAGCGCCTCAGCACTTCTTCAAACCACAACCTTTTTCTACTGTTGCATATTCTCATCCATTCTGCTTCTCGTTTTTCTTCTTCTTCTTCTTCTTCTTCTTCTTCGTTCATGACTTTATTCCTCGAAGCTGTTGACAATAATAAAAATGTTGATTCTACTAAAATAGCTTAATGTTTTAAAACTAGCAAATACTTACTTCGGGAGCAATTTTTTATCAACTCATGCCATAGTAGCTATGAATTAGTCTTCACTGTTCCCAATAGTACCATCGGGCATGATGGTATCTTTAAAGTGAGCATCTGTAAAAATAGCCATTTCAGATTTGTGACTTCTAATTTCATCCAGATCCAACTTGGTGCCAAAAAAGTTAGTTCTCGTCAAGTCAGCTCGAGAAAAACTAACTCTATTTTTAAACTTAGCATTCCTAAAATCACTATCGGTTAAGTTAGCATCATCAAAACTTGTCTCAATCATCTCGGCTCCACTTAAGTTTGCTCTACTCAAATTCGCGTCGTAAAACTTAGTCTCCTGCAAATCGGTCTGAGTCAAGTTCGCCCCAGTCAAATCCGCTCTGCCAAAGTTAGCTCGCTACAGACAAGCTCCGCTCAGGTTAGCCCCACTCAAATCCGCATCTTCAAAATGTGCGCGGGCCAAGTCAAGGTCGCTCAAATCTGAGCCACTAAAATTGATTCCTTGTCCGTACAAAACCAGATGTAGCAAGTCACTTTCCCTGAAGTTAGCTCCACTCAAGTTCACTCCACTTAAGTAGCGCTCCTTAGATTGCTCGTCGCTCAAGTACACTTGAATTAGAGAAAAGTCTCTCTCCCCTGCCTCATAGCGCCTGAGCACTTCTTCTAACCACACCTGTTTTCTACTGTTGCATATTCTGATCCATTCTGCTTCTTCTTCTTCGTTCATGACTTTATTTCTAGAATCTGTTGAGAATAAAAATGTTGATACTACTAAAATAACTCAATCTTTGAAGGCTCACAAGGAAGAACAGCAAGCGCGGCTGGCAGCGGAGTCAGCTTTGCGATCGCTCTTAACTCAAGTTTTAAATTCTGGGATGAATCTGGAACAGGTGGCGCAAATGATGAATTTATCGACTTTGGAGGTGAGACGATTGGTTGGAGAAAACTTTTGAGTGCATTGACAACAGTAAGGTGCGCGGGAGCACCTTACTTGACAAAATATTAACAGTCAGCAGTCAAGAATTAATATCATGTCCCGTCGAACGACCATAATAAGATTGGTTTGTAGTGAGGACTTCAGTCCTCGGATTTGGATGCGGACTTGCATTCCTCACTACAAACCATTTTTAGGGCTGATAATTGACACGGTGTGACTAAAGTCTTCACTAGAAACGGTTTTTAGCGTAATTGACAGGGCATATAGCCTTTCTCAAAAAGATGAGGTATAACTGACAGCTCGATAACCGCTTAGACGTATAGGGCCCAAGCCCAACAACATACCTCATATGAGAGCTAGATTCGCTATAATATCAATTATTATTTGAAAGGCTTGTTAGTAGGTTTAAAACCTTGTTTTTGAAAATAGGTTTTAAATACTTCGTGAGCAATTGGTGCGGCCGAGACGGCACCAAATCCTCCGCCTTCGACTATAACTGCGATCGCAACTTCCGGCTTGTCAGCGGGAGCAAAACCCACATACATCGAATTGTCAGGATGACCTGGCATTTCCACAGTCCCTGTCTTGCCAGCACTTAAAGGAATTGTACCGTCATTCAGACCGCGGCCTGTACCCTTTTTCACCACGTCCATCAATCCTTCTTTAATCACCTTTAAAGTAGAAGGTTTAATTCCTGTGGGGATTTTTTTCGTGAGGGGTGTATTGGTTTGAGATGCCAACAAGTGCGGCTGCACTCGCGAACCGCCGTTAGCAATTGTTGATAGCATAACTGCTAATTCTAGGGGTGTGCAAAGTACCAAGCCTTGACCGATCGCCATTGTGACGGTATCGCCCACATACCAATCTTCCTTGTACATTTTCTTTTTCTCTGCTGGCGTGGGCACTTGACCGTGATTGGCACCGTCTATCCCCAAAATATCTAAATTAATCGTCCCGCCAATGCCCATTTTAGACGCCCATTTCGACATTTGTTCCGGGCCTGCCGCCATGCCTACTTGATAGAAAAATGTATTGCTGCTAAAGGCCAAAGCATCGCGAAAACCGATAACACCTTGACCCGCGCCGTGTTCGTTGAAAGAAATGCCACCGATCGTAATTGAAGAAGATGATACTAAAGTCGAGTCAGGAGAAAACTTGCCCGATTCTATGCCGGCGACAGAAGTTACAATCTTAAAAGTGCTGCCGACTGGATAGCCTTGAACTGCCCGATTTAAAAATGGTTTTTCTGGCCCTTGCAGTCGATCCCATTCTGTTTGAGTCACCTTGCGGGTGAAAATGTTGGGGTCAAATGTCGGCCAACTAGCCATTGTTAAAAGCGCTCCGGTTTTCACGTCGATCGCTACAACGGCACCCAGGCGATCGCCCAAAGCTTTTTCGGCAGTTTTTTGCATATCTAAATCTAAAGTTAGCTGCACGGGTTTGCCGGGAATAGGCTCTTTTACGCCTAAATCTTGAATTTCCTCGCCCTTAGCGTTCACCTCGATCAAACGGTTCCCCCAAACGCCTTCTAAAGTTGGATTGGCTAACTTTTCAACTCCCATTTGACCGACGATCATCCCCATTGGATATGCAGGATTAGCTTTTAATTCGTCTAAAGTAGCTTCACCGACGTACCCCAAAAGGTGAGCTGCTAATTGCTGGTTGGGATTGTCGCGGCTCGATTCTACGCGAATTTCAACTCCCCGCAAAGTATTGCTTTGTTCTCCCAAAGCGACGAAAGTAGCGACATCGATATCTTTACTAATTCGCACTGGCAGGGCTGATTTGTAGCCGGCTACATCGATTTTTTTGATGATTTCGGTGGCGGGAAGTTTGACGATCGGGCTCAGTGTAGCCGCGACTTCTTGCCAATCCTTTGCCGATCGCTCTTTTGGCCACAAATACACCGATCGCGATACGCGGTTCGCCGCCAAAATTTTGCCGTTGCGATCTAAAATTTGACCGCGAGTCGCTGCGACTGAGACAGGGCGAATGCGGTTATTTTCCGCCCGCTGTCGGTTGTAGGCTCCCTGTACCAGTTGCAATTCGGCTAGACGAAACATCGGCATCGTCACTAATGTAGTGACGATCAGCATAAAAATCATCACTTGGAGCGATCGACTCCGTTGCTGTGCAGGATTGTCCGAGGTATTTTTGTTTAATCGGACTTTAGAGTTAAAAGAAAAATCGCTAGCCATATTAATTAATCTGCTCTTTGATTGAATTAACAGGCAGATCTAATTCTCATCCGGATTATTTCGGGGAGGATACAGCGATGACAACTTTTAGCTCTTTAGTGACCGACATAAATATGCCTATTGGCAGATACATAAATACGTAAAATCCCGTACAGTTCTTGTTCTACAATTTCCTATTTATTTTCCTATTAGCATAAATAATTGCTTGAAAGCCTCTGGGTTTGGCGTAGAAATTAAAATCAGACGATTCATTACTCCAATCCTCGGACTTCCAGGTAGAGGTTGCCCTCAAGCGGTCAACTGTCAACTAAGAGGGCTCTCACGGGGGCACTGCCCCTACAACAGATCAACTGTCAACTGTCAACTGTCAACTGTCAACTGAATGAACGACGCATAGGCTGTCACCTTAATATCAATTCCAGTAATATCTCCACCGACAACAACAGCCGTTGCTCCTAAATTCAATGCTTTTTGAGCCATGGAGGGCCCAGAGATTCCGCCTTCGCAGATAACGGGAATCTTGAGCTTTGCTACCATTTGCGCTAGCAAATCAAATCCGGGCGGCGAGAAACTTTCTGTTTGGGGTGTGTAGCCAAAAAGAGTAGTACCGACAGTATCTGCACCAGCTTCAGCAGCGGCGATCGCAGATTCTATAGTATCTACATCCGCCATGACTAATTTCCCTAATTCTTTGTGAATGCGATCGATTAACGTCTTTAAGTCTTCGCCAGCAGGGCGGTTTCGCAAAGTCGCGTCAATGGCGATAATATCTGCTCCTGCAAGTGCGATCGCCCGTGCGTCTTCAAACCGAGGAGTAATGTAAATCTCGCATCCCGCCAATTGCTGCTTCCAAATGCCAATTACGGGAGCCGATACCTGTTGTCGCACCGCTGCAACGTGAGCCGGGGTGTCAATCCGCACGCCCGATGCCCCTCGATTGATGGCGGTGCGAGCCATTGCTGCAATCACGATCGGATCGTGCAGCGGCGAATCAGCAGGTGCTTGACAAGAAACAATTAATCCTGTAGGAATTTGACAGTTAATCATGGGGTATGGGGCATGGGGCATGGGGCATTGGGCATCGGGCATTGGGCATTGGGCATCGGGCATTGGGCAGGGGGCATCGGGCATTGGGCAAACAGGGCATTGGGCTTTTTTTGTGATTTATTCCCTGTGTCCTATTGAACTCAAATAAGCGTTAAGTTTTGGTAGTAATTTATCGACAATTGGTTTGAATTTGCTTACTTCTTCGCTGGTGATAAGGTGTCTAGCATAGGCTAATCTTAACCAGTTTACGGTTTCGTACAAAGAGCCTCTGGCAATTTTTACAAAACGCCGATTATCTTGATCATTATAACGACCTCTTCCTTCAGCAATATTAGCACAGACACTATCAGCAGACCGAACTATCTGTTTGCCCATCGTATCTTTTGTGAAGTAATCCCATTTTTTAACAATCTCCCAAATCTGATTCGCCAAACTTTCCGCCAACTTATAAACCTCTAATTCCTCAAAATCAGGTCTTCCCATAATTACCTCAAAAACTCAATTATATTAAATGCCCCATGCCCCATACCCCATGCCCCATGCCCCATGCCCCATTATCCATTAATCCCGGCCATTAAAGAAAGAATTTTGTCAAGCAATTGCTCGGGGTGAATCGGTTTAGCCAAACAATCGTTAGCTCCCGCCGTCACAAAAGATATTTCATCTGCGGGAATTTCTTTAGCGCTTAAAGCCAGAATTTTGAGATTTTCAGTAGCGGGTTTTTGGCGAAGTTGTTGAATTATTTCGCAGCCGTTCATCCCGGGTAAACGCATATCCACAATCACAGCATTGGGCTGCAAAAGTTCAATTTGTTCTACCGCCGCCGAGCCTTCAATCATCCACACTACCTGCATTCCTGCGGCTGTCAGGATATCGCAAATCAGCATGGCAGTTTCTTCATCTTCTTCTACGAGGACGAGGCTGCCCCGCAAGGAGGAAGAGTGCAGCGGTAAAGATGAATTCGATTTTTCATATTTGAATTTTGTGGATTCATCTTTGCTTTTAGTTTGCATTGGTATAAAAACTGTAAAAGTAGAGCCAACATCAACTGTAGAGTTGACTTCGATCGCGCCACCGTGAAGCTCTACTAACTGTTTCGTTAATGCCAATCCCAAACCGGTGCCGCCGTATTCGCGGCGGTATGGGGAATCTAACTGCTGGAATTTTTGAAACAAGAGCGATCGCTGATCTTCGGGAATTCCAATGCCGGTATCTTTGATTTGAAAAACAGCGGTGCTACCTGGGGGTGCAGTACCGGGCTGTCGCACTGCTGGCGTCCGAGTTTTATCTTCTGTCACCCACACTCGCAGGACGATTCGCCCGCCTTCGGGAGTAAATTTAATCGCATTTCCTAAAAGATTGAACAGAATTTGTCTCAAGCGGCGCGGGTCTGCGGTGAAGCGATCGCACTCTTGTTTGATCCGCTGTTCTTGCACGAGTTCCACGCCTTTAGCTATAGCTTTTTCTTTGAAGGCGTGCAGGCTCTGAGAAGCTAATTTAGAAATTGAAAATTCACTAATTTTTAATACTGCTTTTCCTGCTTCTACTTGCGATAAATCTAAAATATCGTTAATTAATTCTAATAAGTGGTCGCCGCTGTCCCGGATAGTTTGCAGGTACTGTCGCTGTTTGGCAATTGGTACTTCTTTGGTGCCAACTTTGCCGTAAGACCACCGCAGCAGCGTGTCCGAAATGCCGATGACGCAGGTGAGGGGAGTCCGCAATTCGTGGCTCATAGCTGCCAAAAATTCGCTTTTGGCGAGGCTGGCAGACTGGGCGGTAGCAAGGGCATCGCGCAGTTCTTGCGTTCGCTCTATGACGCGCTGTTCAGAGGTACACTTTTGCTGCTGGACTTCTGCATAAAGTTCGGCTTGGTAAATGGCGATCGCCAAATGTTCTGCTATTTGCCGCAAAAATGTTTTTTTGCTTTCTTCCCACTCGCACACAGTACACTGGTGGGCGATTAGCAGCCCCCACAATTCGTCTTGAACTACGATCGGTACTAGCAACTTCGCCCGCACCTTCGCCCGCCGCATCAACTCTAAAAAACAAGAGTGCGAAGAGTAAGTTATTTCCACATCAGTGACGCACAAAGCCAAACCTTTGCGATATTTCTCTCTGTCAATGACTCCATCGGGAAAACACTGGGCGCCTTCACTAAAATCCAGTACAGACGAGATAGCATCGCTGGCTAAAGCTTCGTAGGTAACGCGACCTAAATACAAGTAAGAACCGGGATTTTCTTTGACTTCGCCAGAAACCGCCATAGGTATTTCTTTACCTAATTCGGCATGGTGGGGGGCTGGCACTTTTTCAAATTGATAAATTAACAGGCGATCGACATCCAAAAACTCTCGCACTCTCGAAACTGCTTTTGACAAAATTACTGGTAATTCCAAACTCTGGCGGATTTGAGTTGTCACCTGATTCAAAAGTCGCTCTTGTTCTAGCTGCTGCTGCAAAGCATCTTCCACAGACTGACAAAATGAAATGCAGGGACTGGCAATTTGTAAGTGATTGACGGCTTCGGCAATCTGGTGATGTAGCGTTTCTGGAGCGATCGGTTTTAACGCTGAGTTTCCCTCTATTTCTGTTGGGATCTGTAGGGGCGGGGGACTGTTTTTGCTGGCATCGGTAGCGAGAAGATCCAGCAAATTTAGGGTAAATTCGCTTTGTAAAATTGCCGAGTTCGGCTGTATGTTGTTAATTGCTTGTTTGAGGGCGCGAATGTCAATTTGTCTTGGCGGTGCGGGCGTTATTTCTGCGAGTTTGTCTGCGAGGGGAGAGAGGAATTTGGCGATCGCCCCTGGATCGAAAGTCAAATCCACATTTAATTGCGAAGTGAGATGTTTTTCACTGTGTTTGCGTCCGTTTGTTCCCAACTCATCTAATGCCTCGCCCCGCAGCAGCGCGCTAAACCGAGCTGATACCACTGCTGCAAACCTTTGGGACGAGTTTCCTTCCCCATTTTCAGGATTGGCGATCGCATCGTCGGCGAGCCAAATCGCCCCCGGGAGTTCAGCCATTTGCTGTAACAACTGGTAAGCAGCCTCAAAGGTTGCGATCGGCAAAGTTCGATTTAAGGTTTTTGGTTTCAATCTAGGTATTTTCCCGGTTGTTTTAAAGGACAAAATATGAATGCCGCTGTTTTGGGGAGGGAACCAGGGGCGCAGCAGACGGGGCCGCTCCAAAAGACTTGAGATCAAAGAAGTCAGTCGATTTTAGATCTTAGATTTTAGATTTTAGATTTACTTGCAGCTTCGTGAATCACCGGAGCAGGAACTTCGAGCTAAGATTTTGGGCTGCTCGCAACTTAAGTCGCGCGCTTGTATCCGTTTTTCTGCGGTGTCGTGACTCAAATAACGTAGCCAGTTAAGGCTGAGGCTGGTCAACACAGCTTGCGAGATATTACTCTTACAAGCTCAGTTCTTTTAAGACTGGGTTGCTGACTACTTTAAACAATCTTAATCCAGTATAATATCAATATATAATTTGTTAACTTCTACTTAACACTATCCGGGTAAATGAGCAATCCAACTCAACTCACCCCCGATTTCACGATCGGACATCTGCCGTGTCACCACTTCCAAGTCAGTGCTGCAACTCCAGGACAGGTAGTGGCTCAAAGATTCGAGCAAGAACCAGACCTACCGGGAGTGATTATTACTCACGAATCACAGGTATTGGGCATGATTTCTCGCGTCAAATTTCGAGAACAAATGAGTCTCCCCGATCGCGTAGAAATTTACGGTCAGCATCCGATTCGAGCCTTGTTAGATTTTATGAGAATACCGCCTTTGCTGATGGAGGAAAACTGGAAAGTTGAGGATGCCGTACAAGCGTCTCTCAACAGGCATAAAGATTTAATTTATGAACCAATTATTGTGGTAATGGACAATCAGAGTTTCCGCCTTTTGGACGTTCGGACTCTGGTGATTGCCCAGTCTAAAATTTTAGCTCAAGCTAACAAGCTTATTCAAAAATACAGAGTAGAAAGACAGAAATATATGGGAATCATTCAACAAGAACAGGCAAAATTTTATGAATGCCAGGAGTTGCTAAAATCCCAACACCTTCAAGCCCAAGTATTGCAGAATACTCCGAGTCGCGAGCAAGTGACACTGGTCAAACAAGCTGAAGAAATTTCTCAAATAAATCAGCGATTTGTGAGGATTGCGAAGTTAATTTCTTCAGAAGGCCGCCAAGCATTTCAAGCTACTTTTCAAGGTGCTAATTCTATTTGCAATAATACACAGAAAATTTTGGGTATTAGCAAAGCAATAGCTAATGATTTAGAAACGGTTAACCGCACTTCCCGAACCATCGGGGAGGCGATCGAACAAGTCAGGCATTTAGCAGTACAGGTGGCTGTAGTTACCAATCAAATGGGAAATCAGCCCAGCGGTCTGAGCAAGGTGAGTTTGGAAATTGGCAGACTGGCAAGTAAAACTTTTGAATTGGGGACCCAAATCGAGCAAATTGCCAGCCGATTTAAACTTCGGGTTCACGAACTCACGGAGGCAGCAAGAGCGGGTGCTAATGTAGCTAAATCGGTGACCATCAAGATCGATCGTGCGGAAATGGCTTTGTTAGAGTTGGAGGAATTAATAGCGGAAAAAGATTTCAATTCACCGACCGCCATTAAAGAAAATTTGGGAGTTAAAAAAAGTGTTGTTGCTCATTCTTTAGTTAAAGATTTAGAAGACGCTGAAGCTGAAATTTCTGAATGGGAAGATATAGTTAAGCAGCAAGATTCATCGCAATATCTGATTCAAAAAATTCAGCAGGCGCTGAAGTCGAAAAAGCCCTAAAATTCTAGGGCTCATCTGATTTAACTTTTCGATATGTATAGCCTTTCTAGCTCTCATATGAGGTACGAATGGGCATGGGGCATGGGCCAAACAGGGCATAGGGCATGGGGCATAGGGCATGGGGCATGGGGCATGGGGCATGAGGCATCGGCCAAACAGGGCATACTCACTACGCTTGAGAACCGCTATATAGGAGAAGGAGAAGGAAAAAGGAAGACGCCTTGAGTTATCGTCGTGATATCTGGAAAAAAGCTCGTGTTTCAAGAACTTCATAATCGTCGGGGCGGTTGGTCTGAAAAAATAAAAAGTAACAATTTTACAATTTGCACAATACTATTTGTTTGAAGGAGGTTAATACGAATAAATTAAGAGTTAGGCAACGCTATTTGCATCACAAGATTTTGATTTAAAGTCACAAGAATTGGTCAAATAACAGGCTAGGCTTATGAAAATTTTGCTAGTAGAAGATGACACAATTACAATCAATTTGCTGACCAGAGCGCTGAATGCTCATAATTACAATGTGAATACGGCGGAAGACGGCGAAACAGCCTTGCAGTTGGCACAAGCCTACGATTACGACTTGATTGTTTTGGATGTGCTGATTCCTAAACTCGACGGTATTAGTTTGTGTCGGGAATTGCGATCGTCCGGCTGCCAAATGCCGATTTTATTGCTGACAGCGCTAGATAGCAGTAACGATAGAGTTCAAGGTTTAGAAGCGGGTGCAGACGATTATGTGGTCAAACCCTTTAATCTCCAAGAATTAATTGCTCGAATTCGGGCTTTGCTGCGCCGGGGTAAGGCAAGTTTGTCGAGTACAAGTTTGACTTGGGAAAAACTGCAAGTCAACCCGGATACTACGGAAGTAACTTATGGCGAAAAAGTTCTGCATTTGACTCCCAAAGAGTACAATCTGCTGGAACTTTTTCTGAGAAATCCCCGGCGCATTTTCAGCCGCAGTGCCATGCTCGATCGCATTTGGTCGGCTGGCGAATTTCCTCAGGAAGAAGCCGTTACCGCTCATATCAAGGGGCTGCGGCACAAGCTGAAAGCAGCCGGGATGACTGTAGATTTAGTGGAAACGGTGTATGGATTGGGCTACCGGCTCAAAAGTCTGCCGGAGGAGATTGAGAGTCCAAAAGTTGCCCGGGATACGGCAGAAACTGCTAAAAGTCAAGAAAATGTACCTGCTGAATCGATCGCACACAGCCAGGAATTAAGCAACGATGAGCGCCGCCTCCAAGTCCTGAGTGTGGTTGCGGAAATTCGGGGCAAGTTAAAAGCTAATTTTATCGAAAAGGTGGTGATATTCGATCGCGCGATCGCCCAACTGAAAACCGGAACCTTGGACAACCAACTGCGGCGGGAAGCCCAGGAGCAAGCTCACAAATTAGTCGGTTCTTTGGGAACTTTAGGGCTGCCGAAAGGTTCGGAAGTTGCGCGCAAGATCGAACAGTTGTTCAAGGCCCAAAACATCTTTAAACCGGGGATTGCTCAGCAGATTGAGGAATTTCTGCATTTGCTCAAACAGATATTCGATCGCCCGCCGGAACCTGAAAGCGAGCTGGTTACTGCGGTTTCCAAAAAGCGCCGCATTCTGATCGTTGATGATGATACTTTGCAGAGCGATCGACTAAAAGCAGCAGCATCCGGTTCGGGCTTTGAGATAGAAGTTGCCACATCTGGGCAATCCGCAAGAAGCGCGATTTCTCAACAGCCTCCCGACGCGATTTTACTGGATTTGACATTTTCCAGAATTCAGGAAAACGGACTTACTCTCCTAGCCGAGCTCCGCACTGAAAAACCTGATATTCCAGTGATGATTTTTAGCGGGAACAATCAATTGAGCGATCGAATTGAAGTTGCTCGTTTGGGAGCTTCCGGCTTTTTACACAAATCTATCTCCCCAGCAGATATACTCAAATCAGTCGCCCAGGTTCTCGATCAAACAGGCGCTGCTGAAGCCAAAGTTATGGTAGTAGACGATGATGTGCATCTATTGGCTGCGCTGAAAATGATTCTACAACCTTGGGGATTGCAAGTCACAACATTAGAGCGGCCCGAAAAGTTCTGGGAGGTACTCGAAACCACTTGTCCAGATTTACTAATTTTAGATGTGGAGATGCCTGGTTATAGTGGTATCGAGCTGTGTTTGGCGGTGCGGAACGATTTGCGCTGGAGCAAGCTTCCCGTGCTATTTTTGACTGCTCATTCTGAGTCGGAAATAGTGCGTCAAATGTTTGTCGCGGGTGCTGATGACTACGTGAATAAGCCGATCGTGGAACCGGAATTAATTGCTCGCATCCTGAATCGTTTGGAGCGGACTCAACTCCGACACAAACTTGCTCTGACACAGTTGACAGTTGACAGTTGACAGTTGACAGTTGACAGTTGACAGTTGTCACGAAGGAAGAAGGAAGAAGGAAGAGTTGACAGTTGACAGTTGACAGTTGACAGTTGACAATCAAAAATCTTCAATCCCCAATCCCCAATCCAAAATCCAAAATCCAAAATCGTTTGACAGTTGACAGTTGACAGTTGACAGTTGACAGTTGACACGAAGGAAGAAGGAAGAAGGAAGAAGGAAGAAGGAAGAGTTGACAGTTGACAGTTGACAGTTGACAGTTGACAATCAAAAATCTTCAATCCCCAATCGAAAATCCAAAATCCAAAATCCAAAATCGTTTGACAGTTGACAGTTGACAGTTGACAG
>NZ_JAEQCX010000161.1:0-12967 GCF_020738035.1 Microcoleus sp. PH2017_28_MFU_U_A | reverse complement strand
ACGACTCTAAACGGACACAGAGAGAAGGTAAGACCACTTGTGGCACATCTCCGTGAAGTGTCAAGAATCCCCGCGCGTTCACGCCGGGGAGTATGTCAAACTGCAACTGTCCGAAGTATTGGTTACATAGACAATGCAAGAGTCGTTTTCCAACTCAGCAGGCAGGCATTTACAGGATGCCCAAATTCTCCTGCAAACCCAACGCTGGGACAACGCTGTTTACCTTGCTGCCTATGTCGTGGAATGTTCATTTAAACTACTTGTGGAGCTATACTTTAAAGATGATAAAGGTGCCGTAAAAAAGTATGGACACGACCTCCAGGAACTTGATGGAAGAGCAATGGAACGCTTGCGGGTTCTTTATCCCATTTTGGATCGGCAACTTCCTGCTTCAAGAATAGCTGGCACTGTTCTAGCCCAAGATCACCCAGAGAGGAGATACGCCAAGTCTCAGCTTTGGACTGAGGAAGAAGCAAAGTTAGCGGTTCAACGTGCCGAAGAAATTTACCGAGAAATCATCCCCAAATTAGTGCTAAATGGCTCAATTTCCAGCAAGGATATTTAACACATGACGATCGCTTTTGGTGAAACATTTGAGCGAGTAAAGGAATGTTTTAGTGAACCCAGCATTGTATCTGAACTTGTGCCTCAGCTTCAGTCTGTCACCATTATTCGTGATGTTAATGGAAAAATTAGACTTTTTCTTAATTTATCGGAAGGTCAAAAACCACAAGAAGTTAATACTACTGACCTCGCGCAGCTTCTTTCTCAAAAACTTGGCCCTTATTACGGCACTGATATCTGGTTGCCCGCCGGAGAAAATGATGCTTACAAAGCCTTAATTGATACTATCGAGCAAGAAAGAGTTTTGGCCTCGTGGGATGATGAATTAGTTCTGCCTCGCTGGTATATTCTTGAGCGTCACATTGCTAAACAGGCCTGGACAGATAAGAAGGTAGGTGAACCACCTTGGAAAGAGGAATTAGTCTATGAAAAGCGTAAGCCTGCGATCGTATCTTTTTTCTCCTTCAAAGGAGGTGTCGGACGAACCAGTACCCTCGTTGCTACTGCATTAACTTTAGCCCGTAACGGTCATCGAGTTGCCATTGTTGACCTCGATTTAGAAGCACCCGGTCTTGCTACAATTTTTTCACCAGACAACTCCAATAATCCTGGTGTAATTGATTATTTATTAGAAAAGAAGATTCAAGGAAACGATTGGAAACTTAGCACTCACATCAAAAATCTTACTGAACCAACTTTGCTAGGAGATAATGGTGAAAGCCTGAAATTACTTCCGGCGGGTACAGTAGATCGAGATTACTTAGAAAAATTAGCACGATTGGATTTTCAGAACCTCGTCGATGGTGAACTGCGAAGTACAATGGGAGATATGTTAAAAGAATTACAAAGTGCAGCAAAACCTTTAGATTTTATTCTGATGGATGCGCGGGCTGGTTTTCACGATATTGGTGGCTTGGCGATTGCCAATCTTTCCCATGCAGCAGTCATCTTTGGAACTCAATCACGCCAAAGTTGGGCGGGACTAACTCATGTAATACGCCATTTAGCAAGCCCTGGAGTCGATCGGCGTTTACCATTAATTCTCGTACATTCGATGGCTCCAGCATTAGGAATACCGGGCAGGGAGCAAGAGTTAGCAGGATTTCGAGAACAAGCCTATACGATTTTTCAAGATAACTATTATTCTGAAGATGAAACTGTTCCTAATTCAACTAATATAGGGGAGCCATTTACCCCTTTTGTTATACCATATCAGGAAAATCTACGAGGAGATATAGCCCTATTTATCCGTAATTTAATGCCTGAAGAATCAAGTCGGCTGCCTGAAGAATCAAGTCGGCTGTCAGACCTTGTAAGGACAATGACTAATTCTCCTTATCAGGATATTGCCAGAAAATTATGCGAAATTTTTAATTTTAATCTCGAAAAAAGTAGATAAACAAGCATCAAAAAAATGAGTGAGTTTAACCAACAAAAACTACTAGAAATAATCGGTGAAATTGCTCCTGGAATGGGTACGGCTGAGCACGAAAGTGATAATGAGGAGAAGTTCTTAAAAAATTTCTTACCGATTCCAAATTATCGCTATGCTTTAGAACCCGATATCTTGTTAATACTAGGAGGACGGGGGGTAGGAAAAACAGAATTATTCCGTTTACTAGCCATCCCTTCTGGACGGGAAGCCTTGGTTGAAAGTTTGAGAATTAGAGGATTACCTCCTTTGAGCCAAACGACGTGGATAGCTGGCTTTGGGCGGACTCGCACAGCAGAAAAGCGATTTCCCATACCAGAAATTGTTGAGCGTCAAATGCAAGAAGCTACAAATATTGAATGGCGTAGCTTCTGGATCGGTTTAATGTTAGGTGTCATCCTAGAGCAAGAAGAATTTAAGCTAAAAGATTTTCTTCTTGAAGCAATAGAGCCGGAAATTATTAATGTCCTCAAAGAGAAATTATCTCTATTGTCAGACTGGCTGCCCCTAGTCAACAAAAATATTGAAAAGTTAAATTATGTCTTAGATAAATTAGACGAAAAACTTCTTGAGACTGATGATTGGTTATTTGTCACTTATGATGAATTAGATCGATTAGTTACTTCCTACATTGCCTTAGCAAATCCCATTCGTCAACTTTTAGCTTTGTGGCTAGATAGATGGCGACGTTGGGAGAGAATACGCCCCAAAATATTTTTGCGTACCGATCTATTTCGAGAGGAATTTTTGAGCTTTCCCGATGCTTCCAAACTGCGAGGTCATCAGGTTGAATTGGAATGGAAACCTTCATGGCTTTATCAACTTTTTGTCAAACGACTTGCGAACTCTGGCCCTGAAATGACAGAATATTTACAAAAAATCCCAGAGTTGATTATTGAAAACAGAACTAGCTTGGGATGGACTGCAACATCAAACGAGAAATTGTTTGAAGAACTTATCGAAAAGATGATTGGTAAGTATATGGGGGCTAATCCTAAAAAAGGAATTACCTATCGTTGGATTCCTAATCACCTTCAGGATGCTGGCGGTAGAATTGCGCCACGTTCTTTTCTGAAGTTATTTGCATTATCAGCAAAAGATAGAAGGGAATCGAACTCTATTGTGGAAGACACTAAAGAACTTTTGCAACCTTCTGACTTGCAGGCAGCTTTAACACGTACCTCAGAAGATCGAATCAGGGAATTGCAAGATGAGTATCCCTGGTTAGAATCTCTCAAAACGAGTTTAGTTGGTCTAGAAGCTCCCATACCAAGGGAGAAGTTTTTAGATGCAGTGAAATCAACCAAATGGAGTGAACAACGGGAAAAACAACCACCCACCACTAACCCTGAAGAAATTTTGCAATATTTACTTCTACTTGGGGTTGTAGAAACTCGTTATGATGGACGTATTAATATACCTGAAATCTATTTGTATGGCTTTCAAGTTAAACGGAGAGGAGGGGTTAAACGTGCAAAGTAATATTAACGATATTTGGTAAGCTATCTCTTACCTTACTTTTGAGCCTCAGTCTTTAACCGCTGAAATTATTACCAAAAGGACATCGCATTTAAAAGAAGTTAAATTGCCTGAATATCTAAGGAAATCACCAAACAAGCTTGCATTAGTGCCAATCATCCAATACAAAAACCTCCGGTCGATTGTAACCGGGATCGTTGGGCCTGTGCATGACTAAACCTGTACTTTCAGTGCGAAAATGGCGATCGAGCATTCTGCTACTAGCTGCCCATCAACCTCGGCTGCAAAAGCCACTGTCGGATCGATTTGCGATCGCGTTTGAATATAGTTCGCATCACCACAAAAATCAGTCGGTTGAGGCAATCCAATAAAAGTACCAAAGGCAAGTCGAAAGATATGTTCAGCCGTCGATAACTCATTTTCTTGAAGCAGTCGAATAAAGATATTCATTGGGGGAGATACCCGTTAAAAATATAAAAATTACTAACAATTAATATCTCCGAATTATTTAATAATTCGGAGATACTTGCCACACGAGTCGCGTAATTAATTTTAGTTGTATGCTTGCGCCTCTCGTAATTTACGCGATCGCCTCAGCGGGTGCAGCTACAAAGTTATTCAGCACATCCGGCTGTTGAGTGAATGCCAAATATTTGGCGGTCATCTCTGGCGTTAGGAACTCTAACATCAAATGGTTTTCCACCCAGAACTCAATTACATCAAAGAAAGATTCGCGATCGCAGCGCACGACTCGCCAACCTTCGCGCACTCCAATCTGTTCAATTTCGGTTTGACTGGTAGGGACGGACACGGCGGCATGAGTAGCTGTAAATTGAGACGCCTGAGGATTGTGCATGAAACCGCACCCATCCTGCCCGGAACCTGGACTGATTTCCACTCCCAAAGGCAAGACTTCAATGGCTGTACCGTGTTCATCCATCGCGACGACCATGTAGCTGTTTGGATGAACTTGAAAGGGCACTGCTTGACCTTTGAGGATTTCTGCCAGGACTTGGGCGACGTGCTGGGGGTTTTGAGCGGAAACGGAAATATGATGGATCATAAAACCTCTCTTGAGATCTGTACTTGTGGACTAAATCGGAGTGTAATGACGCTGCCCTGAAAGCGACTTTGGGGATACAAAAAACTGTGTAGAGTTGTCAGGTGCACATCCTGATGGACTACTACCAACATAGGAAGGCTCGCCCCTCTCCATCTTTTAGATTCTTGCGATTTTTTATAGATTCTTGCGGTGTTCGAGAATCATTTTTGGCGTGACACCCAACAATCGCTTGATGTGAACGTTCAAATGCGCTTGATTGGCAAATCCAACTTGTTGGGCAATTTCCGCGATCGACTCTTTTCCAGCTAGCAGCAAAATTTTTGCTCGTTCCACCCGACATCGAATCACAAATTGATGGGGCGTAAATCCAGTGGATTGCTTAAACAAGCGCGTAAAGTAGTGCGGACTCAGATGGGCGATCGCAGCTAAGTCTGCTAGTCCCAACTCCCCACCGAGATTTGCTTCAATATACTCAATAACTTGACGCAGTATAGACCGAGGCAATCCATCCGTGTAGCTTTTAAATTCTAGTTTCCGTTTACCGTACTTTTGCAGTAGATGTACCGACAGCATTGCCGCTGCGATTTCTGCATACAAGCGACTGCCAGCAGGATCTTGTTCGAGAACAGATTTAAGCGACAAACCAAGTTGATACACCAAAGGATCTGGCGTAGAAAAATGGGGCAATAGTTCGGTCTGAGTGAAATAGGCTGCATTGTCGATCGCACTGGAAACCAAAGAAGTATCTAGCCCAATGACAATCATCTCTCCTTCAGTGAACCAGCGAACGCTATGACCAATATTTGCAGGAACAACTACAATATCTCCAACATTGGTTGACTCGCTGTTAGAAATACCATCGATCGTGCGTTCTGAGACATTGGAACTTGTAAAGATACCAACGCCATCTAGCGGAATCGAAACTTCGGGGAGTTCGTAGGCAGATTGTTGCATGGCAATCACTGAGATTCCCTCCCACTGCGTTGCAAAACTGGTCAAGTGCGGTGGACGGGGAAACAGACTCACATACTCGCGGGGCGATCGAGCAATTGACGGTTGATAATGCTGCATGGCACATTTACCGTTCAGGACTATTCCAATTATATGCGACTGCTGTCCCGGCTCCTTTCGTCCGCCCTCACCGTGCCGTGCAAGTGCCGTTCAGCCCCTGCACAGCCTATTTTCAGCCAACTTTCTCCACCGTAAATCCAATTTCTTGCCCGTAGGATAGTTCCAGAGTATGACCGTCCGGGTCTCGCAAAAAGGCCCAATAGCCGATCGGATATCCAGAATCTTTTGGTTCATCAACCAGCACACCTTCTTGACGTGCACTATCGCAGAGAGAATCCATATATTCCCTACTCTTGCAACCAACCCCAAGGTGTGCCAGCGGAGACAAAACTGGATGTACAGAGTTTGTCTGAATCAGCACAATTACAAAAGGACGAGTGCCATCAGAAAGCCATACAACAGCAACACCTGCTGCTGCATCAATCCGGCGGTGAACGACCTGCATCCCAGCATACTTCGAGTAGAATTCAATACTTTTCTCAACATCGGAAACTGGGAGTGCGATGTGAGTGAAACCGATATCAATCATTTGTGATGTTCCTCCATGCTTTAGACTTAAAACTTTATAAATACTCCGGGACGCAGGAGAGGTTAGAAACCGGGTTTTTTTACAAAAACTTTTCGCTGTAGCCCTCAGATTAGGTGAAAAACCAGGTTTCTTTAGTTTTAATACGTAAGTCATGACAAAATGACTTCATAATGTTCGACTGTTGGAAATGGGTCGTAAAAATGATGCAATAAGGAACGCCACATTTGATAATCTGGCGATTCTCGAAATCCAACGGTATGGTCTTCCAAACTTTGCCACCGCACCAGCAAAATATAACGATTTGTGTTTTCTATGCAGCGTTGCAGCTCGTGCGAGATATACCCCGGCATAGAAGATATAATAGCTGAAGCTGTTTTGAAAGCAATTTCAAAGTCAGCAGCCATATTAGGTTTAATGTCAAGAATTGCAACTTCTAATATCATAGATTTAATCAGATGCTCTCCACTTGGCAGCCTTCATATCCATTGCTTTAATAAATCCAGCTTTTCCGTCCATGTACGCCTGAATATTATCATAGTATTTATTTGCGAGTTCTTGTTTGAGCTCGCTGTATTGCTGTGCATCTTCAGGATGGGAAATCATATAATCTCGAAACCTTAAGTGGCGCTCTATCTGTGGTGAGTTCACTTCAAACGTGTGAATGTGGTGCGTTCTAATCCCTGCTTCATTCCCCTTGCGAAAAAAACGACGACCCGATATCCCAAACTCACCCATTGCTTGATAACCTAATGCCTCAAGTGCTGAGTTTTGTGTATCCACTTTGATAATATCTTTGACCACAACTAGCATATCGATAATTGGCTTTGCATGAATTTGTGAAATTGCTGTGCTACCAATATGATGTATAGCGATCGCATTTTCGGTAAGTGCAAGTGCAATCTGTTTTGACTCAGCCTCAAAAACATCTCGCCAACTTGGATCGTGCGGGACGACTTCTACTTTGATAAAATCTAGTTTTCTTGACATGATTGATAATTATTTGCTCCTGTTGTTATTATCTAAGGTGAAGTAGACCGAAATTTTTCCTGAATAGCAGCATTTTCTATCTGGTTCCGAAATATATCGAGCATTCCGATAACTTCTCTGTGTAGCTCTAGATATTCATCCCTATCAAACACCGAATAATTTCCGTGTGCAATTTCGTTCCTTGTCTTCAAAAGCTTGGTGTCAATTAATACCGACTTAGTAGAGTAGATTGAAAAGTCTATTCCCAGAATATAAGTTATTTCCTTTAAAATTTCAGAAGATAGATTCGATGCAGTAGATATTACATCTTTAGGTAGGAGACATCTCTGATTCAATTCAGAAAGGAAAAAGTCACAAACAGGTATATACAATGATGGTTTATTTGTCTCTTTTGCCTCCTTAAGTTTTTCTTTCATAGCCAAAGCTAAAAAATTACTAGAAAGCTCCTGGTAGCTAAGCTTTTTTGAGATTATATATTCTAGATAAGAGTTTGCTGCTAACTTAACAAAACCTTCCCAATGGGAATACAGAATACATACTCCACCTCGAATTAATGCTTTATGTCTTTGGTCAGAAACATTTTTCGCTTCTATCAAAGATTTCATTTCTGAAAGTTCTTTCTTTCGCCAAGCAAGATCGGTAGCCAATTTATCACTTAATTGTTCCGCTGTTCGGATGCTCATAAAGGTGAAAATACCTTTCTACCAAGCGGAATCAGATAAGGTAAGCGTCTTGCTGCATTCATTCCAGCTCCCGACCATTGTTTATAAATTTGATTTGACCAAAGAGTTTTTATACGATTAGATATTTGGTCTATTTCAATTGGATTTTGATAGTTGTATCCAATTCCTAGTGCTACCACCTCATATAAAGATAATAGAAAGCCTCCGAGGAATTTATCCTGATCCGATTTATATCGCTTGAAGCTATCATCTCCCATAGCTCGATCGAGAATATTGAATGTTACATCGAACGCTTTCTCTATATGGCTGAAATCCAAATCTTTTTTAACAGCCATTTCACGCATTCTAGCAGTTAGGAACTCACTCACGTCACCACCCAACTTTTTAAGACTTTCATCATCTTGGTCGAAGAGAAGAATAAAACGCAATACTAATTCCATATCATACTGTTCTTCATAGAGTCGATCGCTCAAAGCAATGCAGCTTTTAAATGACTCGCGATCTGCCAGTGAACGCATCAAATCATACAAATTTTTATTCAACATTAAAAGAATGCAATTTCTTACTTCTTGTGGCGTGGCAATTGATCCTCCTGTATTTAGCCGCTGAAATAATTCATATTTAATCATTTCATCGCTTTCTTTTTCAACAATATTGACGGATATTTTGGCTCGCTTAATCAATAAACGTTGTACCTGACTAAAAGAGTTCTCTTTGTCGT
Organism: Microcoleus sp. PH2017_28_MFU_U_A; assembly: GCF_020738035.1. Classification (NCBI taxonomy): domain Bacteria; kingdom Bacillati; phylum Cyanobacteriota; class Cyanophyceae; order Oscillatoriales; family Microcoleaceae; genus Microcoleus; species Microcoleus sp. PH2017_28_MFU_U_A. Next base: position 4,438 of record NZ_JAEQCX010000161.1, on the reverse strand, counting down.
CTGGGTCGTCCCATTTTTTGCCTTTCAAGGAAGGTAAGTATGTAGTTTCTTGTAAAGCGAAAAAAGATGTTTCTTGCTCTGGATTTTCAGGCTTCAAAAGACCGACAAATTCATAGATGGTTGAGAGTCTCTGCAAACCATCGATCACATCCCAAATCCCATCATCTCTTTGACTAACAAAAATCGGAGGAATCGGGATGCCTAAAAGAATTGATTCTATAAAAGTTGATTTTTGATAATCAGACCACCGAAAAAACCTTTGAAAATCTGGGTGAATATCGATTTCCTTATTTTCATAAAGACTGATCCACTCGCCAATAGACATTGAGTAGCTATCTGTCCGAATTTCTTGCCTTGTTTTGTCAATCTCTTCTTGTAGAGGCATGGCTGAAGCATTCCTAAGTATTATTATGTATAGCTATCCTTGCAGGGCAATACTTAGACATTATATCACTAGGCGAACATTTGAAGAAAGGAGGCCCAGAAATAGTCAACTTTGTTGTCAAGACCATGCGAAATCAGACCTGCTGAAGTTTCCAGGTATTTTCTCTTGTAAATTAGTGGCACAACCTTCACACTGATTCGATCGTTACTGAGTTACCGGCTGCACAGAAAGGTCTTAAACATACGGACAACGGGGAGAAACTGATTGTTTGGGAGCGGAATTTCAAATTGCTCGATCGCCCGATAGCCAAATTTTGTGTAAAATGGCTCTCCCGCCAGCGTTGCGATCGTCTCCACATCCTTAAATCCAGCACGCTCAGCAGCCAGTTCACAGGATTGGATAATCTGACTGCCAATTCCTTGACGCGCCCGTGCTGGATCGACAAAGAATGCCCGAATCTTGGCTGAGTCGCTGTCTGGGTTGAGCAGGCTGTCTTCTTGATTATTTTTGCCTGAATCACCTCCATAAAGCGTTTTTCGCTGGCTCCAACCACCGCAACCGACAATTTGGTTATTGTGTTCAGCAACAAAGTATGTTCGATCTTGAATCAGTTGGCTGTCAACCCCAAAGACTGTGCCGATTGCGCCTTCAATCTGCTCAGAAGTGTAGTAGTCTGCTTGCAAAGCTCTAGCAGAATCTGGAATTAAAGTTGTCAGCTTAGGAATATCTTCTAAGCTAGCTAATCGAATATAAAAATCCATTTCATATGGTGTCTGGTTAATTAACAGTCATCTGTAACGGTTCGTAGTGAAGACTTTAGTCCGCAGAAATATCAGAGGACTAAAGTCCTCACTACAAACCTTGTTTATTGTGGTCTTGGTTGCGGAGATGATATTATTCGGTGAGACTCGTGGAAGATATGAATTTCAATCATACTTAAGCTTCGATCGCCCGAATCGATTCCAACTCCCGTACAACAGGCAATCCCGATGCGACAAGTTCAGGCGGCACCTGATGGGTTTCCAGGTATTTTCCGTCGTGAATTAGCTGCACAACGTTCATCCGGTGAGGGCGGGTGTAATAGCGGTGGGTTGGTTCCGTCTTTTGCCTTTCTTGCAAGCTGTCGTTGGCAATTTTCTTGCGGAGTTTGACGATCGCATCCATAATCGCTTCCGGCCGCGGCGGACATCCAGGTAAATAAACATCCACCGGAATTAGCTTGTCCACACCGCGCACAACAGTCGGAGAATCTGCACTAAACATTCCGCCCGTAATCGTGCAAGCGCCCATTGCAATCACGTATTTGGGTTCGGGCATTTGTTCGTACAGCCGCACCAACACAGGAGCGTACTTCATGGTAATCGTGCCGGCGGTAATCATCAAATCTGCCTGTCGGGGAGACATCCGGGGAAATACACCTAATCGATCCAAATCGAAGCGGGAAGCGAGCATGGCGCTAAACTCAATGAAGCAGCAAGCAGTGCCAAACATCAGCGGATACAGGCTGGACATTTTTGCCCAGTTGTAAAGGTCATCGACGGTTGTGAAAATTACGTTTTCCGATAGCTGTTGCGTAACTTCGGGATAAGCAGCCGGATTGGCGATCGACAAATCTTCTGAAGCAATATCTCGTGTCATGTCAGGTGAATTCATGTTGACAAAACTCCTGGAACGATATAGCTGTTGGTTGTTCGTTGACACTCTAATTCTGGCATCGAATTTTAGCTCCCGCCACGAACTGTCAGATATCTTGATACTCGCGCACTCTCTCATCTTCAGAACAGGCAATTTATCTGTGTAGCAGCTTAGTTCTCGGCTGAGTCATTTTCAAATTATCGATCGACCTTTTCAATTTTATTAAGTATCTTCGCCAACTTCTGACCAAAAAAAGTGAGTAAGTGCGATCGCCAATAGCCTTAAACCAGCATCCAATTCCTTTCCCCCTCCCCTTGGCTAAACTTGCTGGCAGGCTATGATTGACGGTTGGGAGCTTTTCAGAATTTAAATGCTAAACACAACCAACATAATTTCCAGCCTGCTGCTATTTATCCCAGTTTCGATCGCCGGACACTTTCTCGGCTGGGAATCCTCCACAATCTTCATCACCTCCGCCCTAGCCATCATCCCTTTAGCAGCCTGGATGGGTACGGCCACCGAAGAAATCGCCGTTGTCCTCGGCGCCAACTTGGGGGGTTTGCTGAATGCTACCTTCGGAAATGCCACGGAATTGATTATCGGCATCGTCGCCCTCAACGCCGGACTAATAGATGTTGTTAAGGCCAGCATCACCGGTTCAATTATCAGCAACTTACTGCTGGTGATGGGATTTGCAATGCTGCTAGGCGGCTTGCGCTACAAAGAACAAGAATTTCAGCCCACAGTCGCGCGGTTGAATGCTTCCGCGATGAACTTAGCTGTGATTGCCATTTTGGTGCCGACGGCTGTTAATGTCACTTCTATCGGCATCGCCCCGGAAACTATGCAAAATCTCTCTAGCGCTGTTGCGATAGTCCTGATTATTGTCTACGTGCTGACTCTGCTGTTTTCGATGAAAACCCACAGTTATCTTTACGATGTAGGGGTGGCAGAAGTCGAAGGTCTCGAAGAATTAGCCGAAAGTAACTTAGCACCAGACAGTCCCGACCACAAGGTGAATCTACCGTTGTGGATTTCGGTACTGTTGGCTTGTACGCTGATGGTGGCGATCGAGTCAGAACTCCTGGTTAGTAGTCTAGAAGAAGCGACGGCGCGTTTGGGGCTGACATCACTGTTTACCGGGGTGATTTTAGTGCCGATTATTGGCAATGCTGCCGAACACACGACGGCGGTGACGGTGGCGATGAAAAATAAAATGGATTTGTCGGTTTCTGTGGCTATGGGTTCGAGTTTGCAAATTGCTTTGTTTGTTGCCCCGCTGTTGGTTTTGGTGGGTTTTATCGTGGGCCAACCGATGGACTTGAACTTCAATCCGTTTGAACTTGTAGCAGTTACGGTGTCGGTGCTGATTGCGAATTCTATCAGTTCTGATGGCAAGTCTAACTGGCTCGAAGGTACTTTGCTGTTGGCTGCTTATGCGGTTTTGGCGCTGGCGTTTTTCTTCCATCCCGTAATCGAAGGACTCGTTTAAAAGGGTAAAGAAGTCAAGCGTGAAGTCGGAAGTTCGGCAACGAGAAATGTGCGGGATTTAACTCATGTAACGGATAGAATTCCCGATTACCCATCAGTTATGCCGTCATCGGAGCAGAAGGAAGTTCGGCCTTACTCGCAATGTGCGGGATTTAACGGATGTAACGGATAGAATTCCCGATTACCCATCAGTTATGCCGTCATCGGGAAGAGGGAAGAAAGCAGAAGGAAGGAAGATGGAAAAGGCATTAGGCAGATGTTTGTCCCCCACTCTCCCCATCTCCCCCTCTCCCCCTCTCCCCCTCTCCCCCTTTCTCCCTCTCTTTTATTTCTTCCTTCCAGAGTGCTCCGGAGCGATCGTACAATGGAAAGCGGAAAACGAGCTAGAGTTCACTCCGCTTGACATTAGCGACGCGAAGGATTTAAATCAAGAGTGCTCATCAGTCTTGTACTGGGTGTGATACGATCGTCACAGGTTGAAAATTGAGTATAACTAGACAACGTAAAAACTTAACTGGATTGTTGAGTACGCAGTCACACCGATCGGTGTTGCCGTCTAGGAAAACTCGCATTTGAACAAAAACCTGACTAGATCGAGACGATCGAGTACGGTAGGGCATACCGGAATTTACGCTTCAGGAGAAGACACTTTTACTTGACCTGGAGTAATCCAGTCGCAAGCAAGTGACTTCGTTGAACCAAGAATCTCAGTCACCAAGAGTGCTGAGAGTGCCAAAGTAAAACTTGATAGAGGTTAACTTACAGGGCGAAATAGTTATCTAAACTTAGTTAAAGCTCGCTGGACAAGATAAGTCTAGAAAGGCTATGATATCTGCAATGCCGAAAACCAAGGCTCAATTATCCGGTTTGTAAACCGCAGTTATGTCTGTACTAGCCAGCCTGTTAAGGTCGAGAAGGAAGTCCACA
>NZ_JAEQCX010000160.1:0-12268 GCF_020738035.1 Microcoleus sp. PH2017_28_MFU_U_A | reverse complement strand
TGTCTTGCCGAAGCCTCTTCTTTTGGGAGAAGATTCTTGTGTAGCTTGCGGGTAATCCTCTACCCATTTCAGGGTTAGTTTCTACCCAACGAATCGCACCCCCAGTCTAAGACCATATCTGGAAGAGGTGTTAGCTGAATGTTATGCGGATGCAGTAGAACAAGCAAGTGCTGAAACTGGGTTGTCGATAGAGACGTTTCCGCAATTGTCCGTTTATACTTCTACTGAGGTTCTAGATTCCAACTTTTTGCCCGATGAAATAATCTCAAAGTAGCATCGTCTGAAAACCCGATCGCCAGATCGTAATTAATCCCATATCAAAAAATATAATACCCAGATTTCCGACAACTTCTCCCAAGTCAGGGATCTAAAAAATTGTGGACTAGACAATGCTTGGAATATTGGTGCTATTCTACAGAATTATTAAAATGCAAAACGACACAACAGCAGATTACCCCTAAAATCACACTTATGTCTGACTCTCCTCCATCCCAAACTCCCCCAGAAACCGCAGCAGACAGTCCTCAAGCAGACAGCCGCAGTGCCAAAACTCGGCAAATGTTGGGTATGAAAGGGGCTGCTAGCGGGGAAACTTCCATCTGGAAGATTCGCTTGCAACTGATGAAACCGATTACCTGGATTCCCCTGATGTGGGGCGTGGTGTGCGGGGCGGCTTCTTCGGGAAACTATGTTTGGAATTTAGAGAATTTTGCGATCGCCTCCGCTTGTATGTTGATGTCAGGGCCTTTGCTGGCTGGCTACACTCAAACTTTGAACGATTTTTACGATCGCGACATCGACGCCATTAACGAACCCTACCGCCCGATTCCCTCCGGTATCATCTCGATTCCCCAAGTAGTTACCCAAATTTTGGTATTATTAGCCGCAGGCATTGCGGTAGCCTATGCTCTAGACTTGTGGGCGGGTCATGAATTCCCCATCATGACTGTTTTGACTCTCGGCGGTGCATTTTTGGCTTACATCTACTCTGCACCACCGCTGAAACTCAAGCAGAATGGCTGGTTGGGAAATTATGCCCTAGGTGCTAGCTACATTGCTCTGCCTTGGTGGGCAGGTCAAGCTTTGTTTGGTACACTAGATCCCACCATTATGGTTTTGACGCTGTTTTACAGTTTGGCAGGACTGGGAATTGCGATCGTAAATGATTTCAAAAGTGTCGAGGGCGATCGCCAATTAGGGTTAAAATCTTTGCCAGTGATGTTTGGCATCGGCACCGCAGCCTGGATTTGCGTGTTGATGATCGACATATTTCAAGCAGGCATTGCAGGCTACCTGATCGGCATTCACCAAAACCTTTACGCTGTCATTCTCCTGCTGTTGATCGTTCCCCAAATCACTTTTCAGGATATGTACTTTTTGCGTAATCCCCTGGAAAATGATGTTAAATATCAGGCAAGTGCTCAGCCTTTCCTGGTACTGGGTATGCTGGTAGCGGGTTTGGCACTGGGCCATGCTGGTTGAGAAAAATTTTGAGTTGGCAATTTTGAGTTAAATATTTTTAACCAAAAATAAACAACTCAAGATTATGCACAGTTTTCTTGAAGAAAAAATGTCAAATTAAAAATTAAAAATTGAAGGGGGTTAGCCTTTTTAATTTTTAATTTTTAATTTAAATTGATGAGGTTTGAAGGTCTGAACGTGTCAGAATTTTTCTCAAATATCAAGGATAAATTGAGTAAAGTCACTAAGGGAGTAGGCGATAATTCCGATCTAGAATCGCCAAATGCTGCCAATAGCACCGGGCTAAACTCATCGCAATCCCCGCCTGAATTGTCGGGGCGGATAACTGGTGAGCGATCGGAGTATGTGATATCAGAAGATGCTGAACCTCCAGAAGAGTCAGAATTAGCATCAGAATATTCCTACTCAGAACAGGATGAATTTCCCATAGTCAAGCGCGATTGGGAAGGATTGAGGCGCTTAATCGTTTGGTTGGAAATTGAACCTCAAGTTAGCAGCTTGCAAGAAAAAGGCAAGAGATTGTTGGGGCCGGGCTTGAGTTTGCTGGGAAATAAATTACCAGAACAATCTCATAGTAGCGAGTTGCCGGAAAATAGCGCACCGCCAAATACCGAACTGCAAATAAATACCGAACTACAGGAAAATAGCGCACCGCCGAATACCGAACTGCAAATAAATACCGAACTACAGGAAAGTATTGCACCGCCGAACACCAAACTGCAAATAAATACCGAAGTACAGGAAAATAGCGCACCGCTAAATACCGAACTGCAAATAAATACCGAACTACAGGAAAGTATTGTACCGCCGGAAGATAGCGCACCGCAGAAAAATACTAAAAAACGGCTCTCCAGGCGCCCTAAATTTTGGATAGGTTTAGGTGTTCTCAGTATAGGAAGTGGCGCTTTAATCTACGGTTTGTGGATTTTATACACCTTAGACAAAGGTTTGCCGGATGTTAACGATTTGTCGGCTTTTAACCGCGACGGGACGCTGACAATTAAGGCGGCTGACAATACGATTTTGTTGCAGTCGGGGCCGGCAACTAGAGATAAGCTGAAACTTAAGGAAATTCCCGAACTGTTGACTAAAGCTTTTATTGCGATAGAAGACCGCCGTTTTTACGAACATCGCGGGGTGGATTATCAAGGTATTGTGCGATCGATCGCTTCTAATGTGATAGCCAGAGATTTGGTGCAGGGCGGCAGTACAATTACCCAACAATTGGCCCGCGTGGTTTTTCTCAATCAGGAAAGAAGCCTTAAGCGGAAGGTTCGGGAAGCTCTTTTAGCTCAAAAAATAGAGCGGGAGTTGACTAAAGAACAAGTCTTAGAAAGATATTTAAATCTGGTTTATTTGGGTTCAGATGCTTACGGAGTGGCGGATGCGGCTTGGGTTTTCTTTAGCAAATCAGTCGATAAATTAACTTTGGCAGAGATGGCAACTTTGGCGGGTTTGCCGCCAGCACCGAGCGAATATTCGCCTTTAGTTAATCCGGATATTGCTAAGCAACGGCGCAATATTGTGCTGCAACAAATGCAGGAATCGAAGGTAATTACAGAGGCTCAGGCGAAGGAAGCCCAGGCGGAACCGATAAAAGTGAAACAAAGTCAGCCGAAACGATTTAAAGTAGTCGCGCCTTATTTTGCTAGTTACATTCGCAAGGAATTGCCGCGCTATGTTTCTAAGGATGCTTTGGAATCGGGCGGCTTGACTGTCGAGACGACGGTGGATTTGAAGTGGCAGAAAATAGCGGAACAAGTTATTAAAGATGCGATCGATGTTGATGGCCGCCGTCAGGGTTTTGAACAGGCGGCTTTGGTTTCAATAGAAGCTAAAACTGGGGAAGTTAAGGCCCTGGTAGGTGGCGGAAGTTTTAAAGACAGTCAGTTTAATCGGGCTACGCAGGCTTTGCGGCAGCCCGGATCGACTTTTAAGGGGTTGGTTTATGCGGCGGCTATGGGGGCGGGTTTTTCGCCTTACGACAGCTATGAAGATGCGCCAATTATTATCGACGGCTATCAACCGAATAATTACGGGAAAAAGTTTAGCGGTTGGCGATCGATCTCTGATGCTTTGACGAGTTCGGTAAATGTCGTAGCTGTCAGAGTGTTGATGGATGTCGGGTTTGAACCGGCGATTAAATTAGCCCACGATATGGGAATTAAGTCTAAATTAAGTCCGATTTATTCCCTAGCTTTGGGCTCGTCTGAGGTTAATTTGCTGGAATTAACTAATGCTTACGGTACTTTAGCGTCGGAAGGTAATTTTATTGAAGCCCACGGAATTACTAAGGTGATCGATCAGCGGGGAGATGTGATTTATAAGGCTGATTTTAAACCGAAGCGGGTTTTGGATAAGGATAGTGCGGCAATTACTACTTGGATGTTGGAGGGTGTGGTGACTGGTGGTACGGGCGGGCCTGCTTCTTTGGGCGATCGGGCTGTGGCTGGTAAAACTGGCACTTCGGAAAAGGTGCGGGATTTGTGGTTTATCGGTTACATTCCGCAGGTAGTAACTGGGGTTTGGTTAGGGAATGATGACAATTATCCGACGGGGGGAACTAGCGGTACTGCTGCTTACAATTGGCGCGATTTTATGAGTAAAGCTGTGAAGGGAATGCCGGTGCAGGAGTTTCCCAAGTTGCCTAAGTTGGAGGGCCGCAAAGGCAGTATTAAGGCGAAACCCGTCGAACCGAAGGAGATTATTCGAGGGATGATTATGAATGACGATGGTGCGATCGTCCCTTACAATCCCAATCCCGAACCGAAGCATCGCGAACCAGCTTATCAAGAACCAGCTTACCAAGAACCAGCTTACAAAGAGCCGGCTTATCAAGAACCAGCTTATCAAGAACCAGAGCGTTATCAAGAACCGAGATATTAAGCAATAATTACAAGCAATTGCGATGTGTAGGGGCAGGTTCACCAATAATCCTTAATGAGTACCAACAATTGAAATAAACCTGCCCCCACCCAACCAACAATTTAAATGTACATTGGATTGATTGCAAGAATTGGAATTGGGAATTTTTAACCGCAGATTATGGCAGATTAACACGGATTAACGCAGATGTATTTGCGGACTTCAATCCGATCGCAATTTAATCTCGTTTCAGCCGCACCATAAAAAAGCCATCCATTTGATGCTTGTGCGGCCAAACTTTGACCCATCCTTCTGGTGATGGCTGGACTGGTAAATCAATGGTTGGCGGTTCGATTTGCCAGTCAGGATTGCTATCTAAGAACGATCGCACAACCTGTTCATTTTCCAAAGGATGAATCGTGCAAGTTGCGTAAACTAAGACGCCGCCGGACTTGACAAATGTCGCTGCATTTGCTAGTAATTCCGATTGCAGTTGCGATTGTTGTTGAATATTTTCGGGAGTGTGTCGCCAGCGGGCGTCGGCGCGGCGGTGGAGGGTTCCGAGGCCGGAACAAGGTGCGTCTAATAATACTCTGTCTGCTAGGTTGATAAATTCTGGGAAGTGGCGGCTGTCTCCGGTATGAATTTTAATAGATTTCATCTGGAGTCGATCGGCATTTTCAGCAAGTTTTTTGAGTCGGCTAGCGGTTTTGTCGCAGGCGTAAATAGTACCTGTATCCTGCATTAATTCAGCGCTGTGGGTGGTTTTCCCTCCCGGTGCAGCGCAGGCATCGATGATGGTTTCCCCCGGTTGCGGATCGAGTAAATGGGTGACTAATTGAGCGCTACTATCTTGAATTGTCCACCAACCTTCGCTATATCCGGGGAGATTTTGAATTGCGCCGGTGCTGCCATTTAGTCTTAATGCTTGGGGTAAATGGGGGATTCTGCTGGTTGAGATGTTCTGGGCTTGGAAGGCACTCTCGATTTGGGCGATCGAGCTTTTTAAGGGATTGATTCTCAGGTCAATTGTGGGAGATTGGTTGAACCATTCGCAGAGTTGTTCTGTTTCGGTTTCGCCTATTTGTTCGTTCCACAATTCTACTAGCCAGTCGGGGAAGCTGTGGAGAATTCCGAGGCGTTGGACTGATGATTTATAGTTAGTAACTGTTAATGGGTTTAAGTCGGTTTCTGTTAAACGGATATATTGCCGCAGCAAGCCGTTGACAAAACTGCTGAGTCCTGATAATTTGTTTTCTTTTGCTAGTTGAACGGTGGTGTTGACGGCGGCGGAGGGGGGAATGTGGTTGAGATATTGGAGTTGATATAAGCCTAAATGTAGGATTGTACGTAGATCGGGCGGTTGTTGGGAGGCTTTTTTGGTGGCTAGTTTGTCGATGATGAAGTCGATCGCGCGCATTCTCCTGACACTACCATAGACTAATTCTGTGACTAAACGGCGATCGAGGTCGTTGAGTTGGGAATTGCGAAAAGTGCGATCGAGGGCGGCGTCTGCGAATGCACCGCGACGGTGGACTTCGCGGAGTGCGAGGAAGGCTATTTGGCGGGGATTTTGCATAGTCTAAGATATGGCGGCCGAGAAATCGGGTTTTTTACGATAATACTTCGTTACAGCCCGCAAATTCGATAAAAACCCGGTTTCTTTGTCGGAGTGCATGGGGCCGAGAAACCGGGTTTTTACGATAATACTTGGTTCGTACTCGAAGATTTGATAAAAACCCGGTTTCTTTGTCGAAGTCCCTAAATCCTATGTACTCTTATTCTACCTTTCCCAACACCAATGGTTCTAATAAATTGCGTTCTTCAATGGGAAGTTCTAACAAAACTCGTCTGTCGCCCTTTGTTTCCTTATAGCGGACAGCCGCATTCAGCAGGCGCATGGTAATTTGGAATTGTTCGTAGTTGCTGGTTGGTTCTTGCCACCATTCTAACCAAGTGCGGGCGGCTTTGTCGCTGGCCATTTCTGACATTAGCGCGGGGATATTTCGCACAATTCCCTGTCCTAAGATTGAGAGAAATTTGTATTTTTTGTAAACTGCAATTAGGCTAGTGATGTGAGTTTTAGATATCGTTGGATCGTGCGTGTTTGCGAATAGGTTTCTGATAATTAACTCGGCATCTTGTGAAGCAGCTTCTTTTTGATGTTCGAGGCGTTGGAATGCGTCGTCTAAGGCAACGATGCCTTCATCCCAACGATTTAATCCGAGAATGGCAATGGCACGATTGAAGAAGACATTTGAATATTTATTACCAAGTGCGATGGATTTATCGCAAGATATTAAAGCTTCTTCATAGCGGCCGAGATTATCTAGTACCCAGCCTCGGCTAGACCAAGCCCACTGATAATTAGCATCAAGTTCGATCGCGCGATCGTAAGATACTAAAGCTTCTTCATAGCGTTTGAGGTTTTTGAGTACACTGCCTCGATTAGCCCAATCCCACTTATCATTGTCGTCAAGTTCGAGCGCGCGATCGTAAGATATTAAGGCTTCTTCATAGCGTTTGAGGTTGTTGAGTACAATGCCTCGATTAGCCCAAGCCCACTGATAATTGGCATCAAGTTCGAGCGCCCGATCGTAAGATTCTAAAGCTTTATCATAACGTTCGAGGTTGTTGAGTACATTACCTCGATTAGCCCAATCCCACTGATAATTGGCATCAAGTTCGAGCGCCCGATCGTAAGATTCTAAAGCTTCTTCATAGCGTTTGAGGTTGTTGAGTACATTGCCTCGATTAGCCCAAGCCCACTGATAATTGGGGTCAATTTTGATCGCGCGATCTAAAGATACTAAGGCTTCATCATAGCGTTTGAGATTATTGAGTACAATGCCTCGCATACGCCAAGCCCACTGATAATTGGCATCAATTGCGATCGCGCGATCGTAAGATGCTAAAGCTTCATCATCGCGTTTGAGGTTGTAGAGTGCCCAGCCTCGATTAGCCCAAGCCCACTGATAATTGGCATCAAGTGCGATCGCGCGATCGAAAGATACTAAGGCTTCATCATAGCGTTTGAGGTTGTTGAGTACATTGCCTCGATTAGACCAAGCCCAGTGATAATTGGCATCAAGTTCGATCGCCCGATGGTAAGATGCTAAAGCTTCATCATCGCGTTTGAGGTTGTAGAGTGCCCAGCCTCGATTAGCCCAAGCCCACTGATAATTGACATCAAGTGCGATCGCGCGATCAAAAGATACTAAAGCTTCATCATAGCGTTTAAGGTTGTTGAGTACATTACCTCGCATAGCCCAAGCCCAAGCCGACTTATTATTGGGATCAAGTGCGATCAGCCGATCGAAAGATACTAAGGCTTCTTCATAGCGTTTAAGATTTTTGAGTACATCACCTTTATTAGCCCAAGCCCTCGTATAATTGGAATCAATTTCAATAGCTTTTTCTAAACACTCCAAAGCTTCATCGTGGCGTTTAAGCCTATTCAAACAATGTCCATTTTCCGACCAATCCTTTGCCTCACCGCGACTTGCTACCAACTTCTCCGCATAGGCTAAAGCCGAAACATCATCTTTCTGTTCCCGACAATATTCAATTTCATCATAATAAGCCTTCAGACGCGGATCTTCCTCATCTTTTGCCTCCAGCGCTCGCATATGATATTCTCGATCCATCACAGCATCAAGTGGAATCGGTTCCAAATTTCGCCGATACATAAAATGACCTTCTTTCTCCGCAAAATCAACATCCGCCATCCTCAATCCCAATCGCTGCTGCAACTCTTCCCGCGTATACCAAACCCGAATAAAATCCACAATTAATCGAATCGGTTGATTGCGCTGCTTCTTCACCTCCAGACAAAAACGCATCAAAGGTTCCCGCAATTCATACCACGATTCCCGTCCAATCTCTTCTTTTTTGACATAACCTTTTTCCGACAAATCTTTAAGTTGACTAGACACTGTTTGGTGAGTAATAAAACAGTATTTAGCAATTTCTTTCACTGGTGCAGCACCACCTCGATCGCACAAAAAGTCAACTATCTTTCGTTGCTGATTTGAAATATACTTCATCCGATCCTGATAGTATGGCGTGAGGCTATCCAGCATTTCCATGAACGGTTCCACCAATTTATCCAGCGATTCAGGAGTCATCAGAAAAGCCGAAAAAACAATATACACGCGAGGACTGCCACCAGAAAGGTAATGCACAACTTTTATGCGATCGCGCCCGGTTGGAGTTTGAATAAAAGATGCTAAATCGGTATTCCCTTCTAACTTAGCAATGTGATTCAACAAATCTACAGCATCATCAACCTTAAACTCATTTAATATATGTGAATAGAAGAAACCATAAAAAGGATTATCATAGAGTTTGACTCCATCAAACAAACTTTGTGATGTCGCCAAAATAGTCAAAAACGAATGATTTTGAATGTACGCCCTCAACTGCTTCTGCCCAAAATCTCCCAACCCGCTAAATACGTCCTCTAAATTTTCAACAATCAACAATAGCACCCGATTCCCAACAAACTCTCTCAGCAATTCTGCCGCCTGATATTCAGCTTGTTCCAGCGACAAATCATAAAGCTTTTCAACCTCATCATGTAACTGAGCTTTATATGCTGCGGGATATTCTTGAGCAATTGCCCGGAATATTCCCCGCAATAAATCCAAAAAAGATGCAATCCCCCATTCCTCTTCGCGCAACCACGCAATCAGCAATTTATCCTGCAAATCTTCCATCTTGGCAACGCGATGATAAATCAGGGAAACCAAGTGTGTTTTGCCAATGCCGCGCGGCCCGATTAGTAGTTGAAAATACTTGTTATCTGTTGTGGCGCTATCCCGGATTTTATCGACTAAATAATTTGCTAGTGTGTGACGTTGTACTAAGATATCTTCGAGGGTTTCTGGTGCCATTAAGCTCGGAGTAAATCGAGAGATAAATGTATTTTTCATAGATTGATTCGGTTGGTTATTTAGTATTATTGGTCATTATCAGAGTATTGTCATTGTAAGTATTATTAGTCATTGTCAGAGTATTGTCATTGCGAGTATTATTGGTCATTGCCACTATTATTGTCATTGCGAGTTATGGGTCATTGCCACTATTATTGTCATTGCGAGTGAAGCGAAGCAATCGCCTAGTCTCTGCGATTGCTTTCCTTCGGATCACTTACGCTAACGCTTCGCTCGCAATGACATAGAGAAAGTAGCCGTAAGGTGCGTCGCCCTGAGATTGTTGATTGAATTTATAGATTTTTCAAGGCGACACACCCTACGAGAATATTTTAATTTGTAGGGGCGGTGCCCCCGTGCCCGCCCTCCATGCTCAACATCTCGATGATTTCCAGTATTTTTGAATCAGCGGATAACGAAATTGAAATCCCAAATCACTCTTTTGGATATAATAATCTTTCTGCAAAAGAGTTAACACTTTCCTCGCAATTTCCTTGTCTTGAGTGTCCGGCTCTTGCTTGAGACGATTAAACAATTCATCAAATAACAAAGGCTGATTTGCAACCGCCAAAATATCTAGTAAATTCCTGGCATAAGGACGCTGTTTCTCATCGTAATAACTATCGATGCGCTCTGCATAATGTTCCATTTTCCAAGGATTCATTGGGTCATCCAAAGAATCAGCAATGATTGCTTTAATCGCTGCTATGTCCCCTGAACCACCGCGCAATTTGAGTTTAACAATTAAGTGGTGGATGTAGAAAGGAATGTTACTTAATTCATCAGCTATCGCAACAGCAGTTCCTTGGATATCGGGTGTAAAAATATTCTCGCCTTCCAGCAATTTACGTGCTAAAATAGTTGCATCTTTAGCCGATAGTGGCGGCACATCTTGGGGATACATATCATTAGTCGGGTCATTTGTATAGCCCACTTTTCTCAGATCGGCAATCACATGATGCAAACCAATTGAACCTGTATAAACCATTCTGACACGAGGATACATCTGGCGAATCGATCGCAAAGTATCCAGCAATTCCATCGCCGATTCGTCGCCGATGTTACGCAGCATATATGGCAGTTCATCCCAAAAGAAGATGAGTGTGCTGTCTTGATTTTCTACCAAATCTGCGATCGTTTCAATCAGCAACTCTTTCCAGTGAGGCGCAGCAATATCGGGTAACTTGAAACCACTAAATTCTGCTCCTCCCAATTTGGTTAGCAATTCGTGAGTCTTCTTGGTGGTGCGATTCAAACGTGTTAAATATGCTTTGACATCCTGAAAGACTGTGTTGACAAATTCTATGGGCGATTTAACATCTTCTAAGTCACGATAAATCGGCAATTTATCTGGGGTAGCATCCGATCGCATCTTCTTAATTACCGAAGTTTTCCCCATCCTTCGTTCGGCACTCAACATAACACTTTGCTGCTCTAAAATCCCCCACAAATCAGAAATTAGCTTGTCTCTACCCATGACTTCGGCTGAAGCAATTTCGCCCCCTGGATTCGCTTTCATATTCTTTCCTTAATTATATTTATGCAATGTTAGAGTCGATAGGGGCATTTCTACCCCTACCTCTCATTCAGAACGGAACGTGAAACTTTCGCTTCATTCCGCTCCTCGATATCTTCATCCTTTTTTTAAGGATACAACTCAAAACGGATTGCTATGATAGTCCTTACTAAGGGAGCCGTCATTTTCCGTTTTTGTGTCGTGACAATGCTTATGTAGCAGTTGTAAGTTTTTATACTCATCCTTTCCGCCTAATGAGCGGGGTTGGATATGGTCAACTTCTACGATGTCTGTAGGTGTGAAATACAGACCGCAGTGGGTACATCTACCTTTTTGTGCTTTAAGGAGTGTTGCCACTCTTGTCGGCGTTTCAGGGTATTCTCCACGTCTGGAACTCCAATAAATCCAGTTACCGTCGAAAGGTGTT
This sequence comes from Microcoleus sp. PH2017_28_MFU_U_A, assembly GCF_020738035.1. Taxonomy (NCBI): domain Bacteria; kingdom Bacillati; phylum Cyanobacteriota; class Cyanophyceae; order Oscillatoriales; family Microcoleaceae; genus Microcoleus; species Microcoleus sp. PH2017_28_MFU_U_A. The sequence goes on along the minus strand of NZ_JAEQCX010000160.1, from coordinate 1,044 downwards.
GCATTGCCTTTTACTTTTACGTGCCTTATGATAGGCGTTGCTGAGTGTTGGGCTAGCTCTAAACCTTCTTCTGTACTGAAGCACCAATTTCTATCGCCTACTGTCCTCCAGTATTTGTCTTTATTGATGCTACCTTTTCCCCGTCTTCTAGCCCATGCTCTTAACTTGTCATAAGTAAGCCTATCTATCTTTGAGAAGGTTTCCTTACTTACTACTGTTGAATAATAGTTTGACCATCCCCGGATGGTTTGATTTAACCTTTGGATTAAGGCGTATTGGGGGGAGTGGCTATGGGTATCTATTATTTCTTCAATTTTTCCAAGATGAGCTTTGATTTTGGGTTTAGACGGAGTGATTAATGTCTTAAAGCCGAGTGGTATTCCATGTGTATTTTTGGCACTTCGGTAGTTACCTACCTTATGTTGTTGTACATGGAATCCTAAAAACTCAAACCCAACATTTCCATTGTATTTATTGAGGGTGTGGGTTAATTTTGTCTTACTTGGCTTCAATTCTAAGCCTAAATCACTCAACCATTCTGCAATTATCTTCTGACAGGCTAATATGACTTCAATGTCTTTGTGTATAATCACAAAATCATCGGCATATCGGATTAAACTGATTTCTCTTCGTTGGTTTATGTTGTTACCTACGAACTGTTTAACCCGTTCTTCCATTCCATGAAGGGCTATGTTAGCCAATAGCGGGGAAATGACCCCTCCTTGTGGCGTACCTTCTACGGTCGGAAAGATTTCACCTTGGTCTAATACCCCACTTTTAAGCCACGACTTAATTTGTTTTCTCAGTCGTGGATAGGTATTGATTTTGTCAAGCAATGCTTTGTGATTAATGCGGTCAAAGCATTTGGCAATATCAGCGTCTAGCACATATTTGGCTTTATATCTGATGTTGTCAAAAATAGCTCCAATCGCATCGTGACACGAGCGATTAAAGTCGGCGACCCTCTCACGAGAGCCGCCGCTCTCCAAAACCGTGCGTGAAAATTTCTCTTCACACGGCTCCTCAGTGACTTGGTGCTTGTCA
>NZ_JAEQCX010000020.1:0-1000 GCF_020738035.1 Microcoleus sp. PH2017_28_MFU_U_A | reverse complement strand
TTTCTTCATTTTGGCGATGCCAAGATATTTGTAAATCTCTTCTACTTTGTCGCAACAATTCATTGGCTTGTACCTTTGTGGATAATTGGGCAAGTTTTGTGGGATTTGAACTGGCGTAGTGTCAAAAATTAATCTATTAACCATGTACTGTAGCGTAACTGCATTTCCGCTAACTAGAGTACACTCTTTTTCCCCTGATTGCCTTACTGTTTTCACGTTCGCCGAAGCATTTGAATTCAAGCTATTCAAATAATCGTTGATTAACGAAGCCTTACCTAGTAGGGCAAATGGAGATTCTGGGTAAACACTGGGAATAAACAATCGATTACCTGCTCGCGTTGCAGGACGAGTCGATGTTTGACTGCTCGACACAATAGCTCGAATGGAAATACCGAAGCGTACTACCCCCGGTGCTACATTTTGAGAAAATCCTGATATTAATCCATCTTCCACGGTGGCAACAATAATTTCCCCGCTAACGGATTCGCCAGCAGCTAACCCCCAGCCAGTGTCAGTCATGTCGAAATGCACTCTTGAAGTTTCGACACCATTCCCACCACCAGTTTTGTTGACTCTCACCCCAAACGGATAGGGCGATTTCATTTGTGTGAGAGAAGTAATCTTGTTTTCGTCTGCCGGATGGACATCAATCGATAAAAAGCCATTTCCCTGACGATTGTAACCGAAATGATCACCGACATTCCAGCCAGTTGTACAATGCCAGGGAACCCCATTGTAGTAAGACCAGGATGATCGGGAATTACCTACAAGAGCCAAGCAAATAGGATCTCCTTCTGGCACATAACTATTTATTATCGGAGCTAGCGGAGTGGTAATTGAAATTGGTGCTGGAGGAGGAGATTGCACCGCAGGTGGTGGCAAATCCTCTATTGTTTTCTCCCCATCGGGAGCAAATGTCACACCGCCCTTAGCGCCCGGTATTTCATACCCCAATCTTATAGAAGTTTTGCCGTCTTTGTCGTTGGCAACTTCAATTTTA
>NZ_JAEQCX010000159.1:0-12328 GCF_020738035.1 Microcoleus sp. PH2017_28_MFU_U_A | reverse complement strand
TAAAATGCGATCGCCTTTTCTACATCCCCTTGATTGGCATAGATTATTGCTAGACAGTGCAAAGTAGCAGCTTTCCCTTGAACATCGCCAATTTTTTCCTCAAGTTCGAGAGATTCTTGATAAAATGCGATCGCCTTTTCTACATCCCCTTGATTGGCATAGATTATTGCTAGTTGGTGCAAAGTAGCAGCTTTCATCTTAATATCGCCGATGCGTTCAAAGATTTCCATAGCTTGCTTTTCTAAAGTAATCGCTTTTTCGATTTCTCCTAGATTGCGTTCAACAATTGCTAATTCATGCAAAGAATTTGCCTTGAGTTCGGCTAAATCTTCATCATCTTTAACCAAATCTAATGCTTGTTTCAGATAGTATTTTGCTGTTGAGTAGTCACTCCGACTGCGATAAGCAATTCCCAAATCATTCAAAACCCTAATGCGAGTTTTTAAATCACCTTGAGTTTCCTCGCGCCCATTCGAGGGAGTGTATTCAATCAATAACCGTTTTAATAAATCTATCCGTTCCTGCTTTTCTGGAACCTCACAATTGCTAATTTCTTTGCTAGCATCCAGAGTTTGAGAAATCGCATCATCCCTAGTATTTGCCGGAGTTTTAAACACAAAAGTTCCCGAATTCCAGGCCCAGAAATCCGGCGCATAATTAGCAACTCGCGTAATCGCATAATCTGGCAAACAAAAAATCATTGGATGCCGTACCATAACCGGATAAGCATCTCGCACCCAATTAAAATCTACCAACATTGGCGGATATTCCCCCGTCATCCCGATCGCATTTTCCACTCCCCGCACAATGAAAATCAACTTTTTGTCTGGTTGAACCTTGACTGCTGGCAAAACCTTCAGAATTTCATCCATCAAAAAGCGCATATCAGGATCGGGAAAATCCCAAATCTCAAACTGCATCTCTTGACAATCGGGATGATTAATTAAAGCCTGAATAATCGCATCTGTATCCTTCGCAAAATTACAGTCAATAAATCCCAAATCAAAGGCATCATCGGGAACAATATCGACAAACGTCAGCAATTGGTCAAAAGATTCTTGATTGAATTCAATTATCCTTTGCTGGTGTATTTCAGGGATTTCCTTGAATTGATCTAAGGGCTTGTTGGAAAGCATAACTTTGTTTTACGAGTGGGTTGACATAATTCCACCGACTATTGCCGTTGTATTCCAAGACGGAAAGATTGAATAATAAATTTTGTCCGATTTCTTCTTTAGCAATATCTTTGTCGATGCAAACTCGCGCTAGTATTGTATAATATTCTGGTGTAGGAGTAGACCTTTCAAAATCAAATTGCTGTTGATTTAAAGCGTAAGTTACATCTTCAGCCAAAACTTTATTGTGTTTGCGAGTAATGGCCGTGCGACAAGCCGATCGAGTTATCTGCATCAATTGTCGCACATGACCGCCACTGGCTTTTGCCAAATCTAGCAACTGTTTTCGATCATCAAATACCGCACTAACATCAACTCGTTTCTCGATCAAACTGGCAACTCCATCTAATCTTTGCTGATTGCAATTTAAATCGCACTCACTGCGGTTAAATTCATAAATATTCACCATTGGCACGATGTTGGGATTGCTATCAAATAAATTGCTGACATTTTTATATGAATAAATTACCGAAATCGGCACTGTATAGATAATTGTACAGTCTAGTTCTTGCAGTTGAGGAGCATAATCAAAAAACAAATGATTGGCAACTCTTGGAGTAATGCGGTCTAAGTTATCAACAATCAGTAAAAATCCTTTTTGGTAACGGCCTGGATATTTGCGTATCAGCTTGTCAAAAGCATCTTTTAACAACAGATTCATATCTGTTTGCAAGCGGGATAGATTGCGCTGAAGAGTTTCGCGAATAACTTGTTTGTGTTGACTAGAACCTCGGATTTGACCGATCAATTTTGCCATCAGCTTAGAAATAAAGGGAATTTCTGCCCCTGCACTTGCTTCAGTTTCAATGCTAACAGAAGATTGAACAGTTTCTTCTGTTTCTTTAGTGACTTCTTTAAACCACAATTCAAAACTATGTAATAGTTTTGGATCAAACTTCAATCCTAATTCAGTTAACTCATCAGCTACTTTTTTGATAACTAGCAAATATAAATCGGTATATTCAGCATCAAGAACATCTAGTTCCTGATCGAATTCTATATAAATCACCCGATATTCATTTTCCCACCGCGACTGAATGCGTTTTAATTCTGTACTTTTGCCGCATCCCCGATGTCCCGTAAACAAAATTGTGTTAAATTCTCCCGGTTCTTGAAGATCCAAATCCGTGCTAACATTTTCGATCGCCACTGTGTTGCGTACTGCGGACAAATCTACATAATATCGGGCAATATCATCACCCGCTAGAGGCTTGACATCGCAAGCGCGGTAAGCTTCCTTGAGTGTTTTGGCGCGGTTGGGTGGGAGTGAAGTCATCGGATTTTAGATTATGGATTGTAGATGGAACCCACAGTTGACTGCGATTAGGGGCGATCGCAATGTGGAGCTTTTCAACCCCAATTCTAACTCATATCTCACACGATACTCAAAAAATGGCGATCGCCACCGACTGACCATAATTAATTATTGTCCTAAAAATCAGGTTTTCCAATACTTTTGTAAAGACAAGGAATCGCCAACGAACTGTTAAAAGAAGAAGTTCATCAAAGCGATATAGTGCTGGCTTTTCACCATCCAGACGATCGATCGCCCTTTGACAGATTTTGCTGTTGCCTAAACATTCTTACCTAGCCAACTCTAATTTTGGTTCCCGCTTGCTTAAATTGTAACTAGCGCTTTCTTCCAGCAATTGACGAACAAAACTAGGTTCTTCGGAGTTCAATGAATGCAAAATATCTCGATACAAACGACAAGCATCATCATCATTCAAAATGCGGTTGTGGAGAATTCTCGTCCATTCCGAAGCAACGAGCATTAATTGCGGTATAACTGTAACAAATGCTTGAATCTGTGCTGACACATCAAAAGATTCTAAAAAATGAATCAAACCGAACATGACTTCTGGCTGTTCGCAGCGATCGTCTAAAATCAGATGTAAATCTGGCAAATCTTCATTGTGAGGACGATCGGCAACTGAGGCTAAAGCATTTTCAAAAGCTGTCACTTCATCAGGCGATCGCATTAATTTATTTTTTTCTAAAAAGTTAATCCAAATATTTTCTTTCATCAGCTATTACCTTCCTCATCTGATTCATGGGGAACTGTCTAACTTGTCAAACAGTTGATTAAAAAAATCCTCCGCTTTTTTCCCTTCCCCTCGATCCATTTGTTCCAAGCCCAGTTTAATTCCCTTTAAACTCTCCAATAACTCAACTGCATCTAAAAGCTTCTGATAAGATTCAGCATCCTGAACAACTAACTCTGCTTTCCCGTTGACAGTTAAAACTAAAGGATTTTTTGTTTGCTTCAGTCGCTGCACAAACTCAGTCGTATTACGTTTGAAATCGGTGAGAGAATGTATGTCTCTTGAAAGGTTGATCATAATAATAACATTAAATTAGCATCTAATTCAATGCTACACCATGCCGACGGAGTTCGTCAATCAAATTTTGATAGCAAAAAAAATAGCGGAATCAAACGCGGTACTATAATAAATTAGAGCAATACATCAATCCCAAATCTCAAATCCCATGTCCCTAACGCTTTACAACAGCTTGACCCGCCGCGAATCACCTTTCGATCCCATCGAACCCTCAAAGGTGCGGATGTATTGCTGCGGCGTTACGGTATACGATTACTGCCACGTCGGCCACGCCCGCGCTTACATCGTCTGGGATATGGTGCGCCGATATCTGATGTGGCGGGGATACTCGGTGCGCTACGTACAGAATTTTACCGATATTGATGACAAGATTCTCGATCGCGCCCGCGAGACAAATTCCACAATGGAAGCCGTAGCCGAACGCTTCATCGACGAATATTTTGCCGACATGGACAAACTAAATATTCTCAGGGCCGATGAATATCCCCGCGCCACCCACTCAATAGACGGCATCAAACGGCTGATTCACGAGTTAGAAAACAAAGGCTTTGCCTATGCGAACAGTGGCGACGTTTACTACAGCGTTCGCAAGTTTGACAACTACGGAAAACTTTCCGGCCGCAAGTTGGAAGAAATGGCAGCCGGGGCTAGCGGCAGATTAGAAACCTCCGAAATAGAAGCTCAAAAAAAGCAAGATTCCTCAGATTTCGCTTTGTGGAAAAGTGCTAAACCCGGTGAACCTTTTTGGGAATCATCTTGGGGAAAAGGTCGCCCTGGATGGCACATTGAATGTTCGGCGATGGTGCGCGATTGCTTGGGCGAAACTATTGATATTCACTGCGGCGGTTCCGATTTAACTTTTCCGCATCACGAAAACGAAATTGCTCAATCTGAAGCTGCGACTGGCAAGTCTTTGGCTAATTATTGGATGCACAATGCTTTTGTGACTGTTAATGGCAGAAAGATGTCGAAGTCTTTGCACAATTTTATTACAATTCGCGATTTGTTGGAGGGGAATTGGTCGGGAGAACTTGAATCTGACCCCCCCCAGCCCCCCCTTGCTAAGGGGGGGAGTAAGAGTGAATCTGACCCCCCCCAGCCCCCCCTTGCTAAGGGGGGGAGTAAGAGTGAAAATGAATCTGCCCTTGCTAAGGGGGGGAGTAAGAATCAAAGTAATAAGTCAAAAGCGGTGGAACCGATGGCGGTGAGGCTGTTTGTGTTTATGGCGCAGTATCGCAGTCAGATAGATTTTACTGAAGATGCGATCGCCTCTGCTCGAAATGGCTGGAATACTATCAACGAAGGCTTGCTTTTTGGACTCCGATATGCAGAGAAACTGAATTGGGACGTTGAGAAAACTGGACAAGATACCAAAGCTGTGCAGCAATTCCAAGCAGCTATGGATAATGATTTCAATACTCCTGCTGCTTTGGCTGTTTTGTTTGAATTGGCGAAGGAATTGGGTAAGGAAAGCAATGTTTTGGTGCATCAAGGCAAAACTGAAACTTCGCCGGAATTGTTGCAGCTTCATTGGCTGACTTTGGTGAATTTGGCGGGAGTTTTGGGGTTGGAGGTGCAACCGGAAGCTGACAGCGATGCGGCGGTTGGCGGTTTGAGTGATGCGGAAATTGAGGCGATGATTCAGCAGCGGAAGGATGCCCGGATAGCTAGAAATTTCGCTGAGGGCGATCGCATTCGCAACGAACTCAAGGATCGGGGCATTACTCTGATCGATCAAAAAGATGGCACAACAATTTGGCATCGCAGTTGAAATTCAGAGTTTTTTAACCGCAGATGAACGCGGATTAACGCAGACGAAATTCCATCCGCGTTCATCTGTGTTCATCTGCTGATATCTGCGGTTGCAAACTTCCATTCACAAACTCCGCAACAGCACTCACAAATTCTGCCGTAGATTCGTAGGGTAAAACATTGCGCCCCGGCATTAATAAACCCTCTGCGTTGGGAAAGTTAGCCAAATATTGCGCTATTCTTTCCTCTGGTTTTTCTTCCTTACCTGATTGACTGATGCTTGAGGCTTTTTCTCCCATAATAACGAGTGCCGGATTCATAAACTGTTGAATCGTGGTACTATAATCTTGCCGCCAAAAACCCGCTAAAAATGAGAAAACTGCATGACGGCTGTCAGGATTTGCCGCCCCAGCTTGCAAAGCATCCAACCATTCGCTGTCAACTTTAGCAGCATCGCCAAACAGTTGTTTTGCAGAAAAAGAGCGCAAAAATTTAGCGCGTCTGGCGTATCGATAAAAAGCGTTTCCCAAGGGAGAGTCTAACAAATTCCAGACGATTCTTTGCTCTCTATCTGTCGAATGTTTGTTCATCACCGCCCAGGCTGGAGGCCCGGCGAGAACTAAGGAATGGATTAAATTAGAACCGCTTTCCTGCTGAATTTTGGCTAATTCCAAGGCTACACACAGTAAAGCACCTTGCACGAGGACGATCGCAGGTTTTTTTACTACAGTCTCCAAGAAAAACTGCAACTGTGCCGCCCAATCCTCAGGATAGCAAGCCACAGCGGGCATTTCGCAATCACCGCAGCCCAAAAGGTCGGGATTGTAAATCGGATTTGTGTTACCTGATTTGTACCAACTTTCGCAAAATCTGTGCCAAAAGACTCTTGACAATCCAACTCCTATGGGATGAATTAATAACAAAGGTATGCTATCTTCTGTCGCAGTAGTTGGTTGATAAACATCATAAGCACAGCGATATTTTTGCCATTCGTAAAACAGCGTTGGTGATTTGATAGACGAAATGGCTGATAAATCTTGAGTTGAATATTGTGGTTGCATATTATTTTTTTGTGCCGATGTTACTTTTTATTATAAAATGAGTAGGGCTGGGTTTTACCCAAAATATATGGGGTAACTCAGAAGATAAATAAACCCGCCCTGTGCGAGGAGATAAGCGCAACTACAGACCTTTATTATTTAATCATGTCTGAACAGCGGATTACAATTTCTATACCTAACTTGCTGCTCATTGTAGCATCGTCCTTGCTGCTAGTGCTGCTGTGGCAATTGCGGAGTCTGCTAGTAATTCTGATGATATCAGTCGTGCTCGCCGCGTCGATCGTCCCGATCGTCAATTGGGCCGAAACCATGCGCGTTCCCCGCTGGCTGGCGGTGATTCTGGTTTATTTAACTCTGATTGGCGGATTCAGCGGGACGGTAGTGTTAATCGGGCCGACAGTCATCGATCAAATACAGTTACTGGTGCGACAGTTACCAGTTTACGCCGAAAGTCTGGAAGTGGTAGCGACTAGCTTAGCCAGTCGCCTCACCGATGATGCACCTGCTTTGGTGAATCAGTTGCTGGACACTCAATCGCTGACAAATTGGCTGATTCGATCGAGCCAACAACTGGTTTTGCGATCGTACAGTTTAACAAGAGGCATTCTCGGCGGCTTCTTCAGCCTAGTTTTAGCATTATTTATTTCCGGGTACATGGTAGCGGACAGCGACACATTAATTAAAAGTTTGGTGCAGTTTTTCCCGAAACCTTGGGACACAAAACTCGCCGCCCAAGCCACGCCCATCGGGCAAAGAATGGGGAGTTACATTCGCGGGCGGGTGTTAGTTTCGGGGATTTTAGGGATATTTATCACCGCAGGTTTGAGCTTTTTGGGGATGCCGGAGTTTGCTTTGGGCTTGGGTGCGATCGCAGGTGTGACAAATCTGATTCCCTTCATTGGCCCGGTTTTGGGTGCAGTACCCGCCTTAATCGTCGCCTTAGCTAAGGGTGGATGGGTGTTGTTGTGGGTATTGCTGCTGTTTGTATTTATCCAAAACTTAGAAACTTACGTACTAGATCCTTTGCTGGTTGGTTCCTCGGTTGGGGTGCATCCATTGTATCAATTGCTGTCTGTCTTGGGAGGCGTGCAAGTATTAGGAATTATTGGCGCGGTAATTGTGCCGCCTTGGTTTGCGGGAGTAGCTGCTTTGATTGAGAATTTGTATTTAAAACCGAAGCTGAGGAGCGAATATCGAGAGACAATAAATCAAGCTAAAAATAATTCTGACTTACCACCTTTGACACCTTCGGCTTCAACAGTTGACAGTTGACAGTTGACAGTTGACAGTTGACAGTTGACAGTTGTAGGGTGTGTCGCCTGCGATAAATTCCTAACTCAATACCGAGAATCTCAGGGCGACGCACGTGATACGACTCATTAAAATTATTTCCACAAACACCAAACTCGTCAAAGGCTGATTTGCTCAAATATTTTATCCGGTGCGTCGCCCTGAGTTTATTCGTCAATTTGAGAGATGGTTGAGGGCGACACACCCTACACATAATTCGGTGCGTCGCCCGATCGACTATTTGTCAATTTTAAAGATGGTTGGCGGCGACACACCCTACAAATAATGTTGCATGATTTTTCCTAAAATTCGGCACAGTGAATTGAAAAAACTAGACAAAATTGCCACAGCCACAAACTCTCTTGAAATTATCTGCGTTCATCTGTGTTAATCTGCCTTAAATCTGCGGTTGCTCTATCAATCCTAAGTCTAGTATCTATAAGCCCAATGACAACTGACAACTGACAACTGACAACTGACAACTGACTAAGGACTAATTGCCACTTCAATGCGACGGTTGCGCTGCCGATTGATCTCAGAACTATTATCCACCGAAGGGCGACTTTCCCCGTAGCCGATCGCCACCCAATGATACTTCTGCCCGAGCACACCAGACAAATACTGCACCACAGCCTGAGCCCGCGCAAACGACACATTGCGATTTTCCGCCTCTTCAAGAGCGTCGTCAGTGTGGCCTGCAACCCGCACCGTCGCCCCCTCGTAACTCCGCAACTCCGCCACCAAATTGTCCAAAATCGCACTGGTACCCGCCCGCAGAGAAATGCTGCCAGTATTAAACAAAACATCGCTGGGCAAAGTTACCATCAGCGCATCCCCTGCAAACACTGGATTTCTCGTATTCTGTGGCTGCGCGTTACCATCGAGAGGGCTCGGCGCGGGTAAAGCCAGAGGAGGAGTGGCCTCCGTTGGGGTTGCAGCCAATTCCTGCGACATCAACTGCAACCGCTTTTCCAAAGTTTCCGTCGGGCGGCTGCTACCCAACTGACTTTCTAAAGCCGCTGTGCGCCCAATTAGCGCGTTGAGCTCGCCCTGCAACTTTCTTAAATCTCCCTGCAATTTCTCTCTCTGGGCGGGATTGACTTTCGACTGGGGAGTTGGTGTAGCGGTTGGTGCAGGAAGCGCTGGAATTGGCGTTGCTGGGGCGCGTTTCGGGCTGGAGGTCAAATTTTGAGTTACGCGCAGCAATCTCTCGGCGATCGGCATAGACGTGGCGCGTGAGGGATAAATTTGGGCGATCGCCATCCCCAAAACCCACGCAAAACCGCTGCCTACTCCCAGCAACAGCAGTCTAAAGATTAGCGACAGTAAAAATAAACCTTTTCCCCGCGACTTCGAGACGCGAGTCGGGGGGATTGAAGGTTTTTCCGTAGAATATCGCGTCATGGTTCCTCCCTCTCGGTACACATATAGCAATCCTAAATCATTTGTGAATTTCTTACTCCCTCCCCTTGGCAAGGGGAGGGTTGGGGTGGGGTAAAATTTTTACGACTCCTGCAAGGATTGCTATACCAGATTAATTTCGATACTATCCTATATATCCAATTTGAGATTTTGGATTTTAGATTTTAGATTGGAGGACAAATCTCAAATCTGAAAAATTCACCCGGTTTCTACAAATCTGGGGTTTGGCTGCACAGCATTTCCGACAAAAACCCGATTGCTAGTCCCCTGCGTGTAAGCCTGAATCTGTTAGATAATACTGTAGAACTTTTGAAAAAAAAAACGATGACTGACCCTTTAAATAGCCCCTATCCCGTGCCTTGGGAATGGATTAATGAGACTCACGCTAAGGTGAGTTCAAATGCTGGCACAGGTATCCGCTACTATCGGAGTCCTTCCCTAGTTTCAACTAACGGCCAATACGCGGCTTACAGTCGAATTGAATTGCAAGTACAGCCGGAATTGGCCCGCTGTCGGGTTAGCAGTGTCATGTTTGTGGAAAATCTCAAAACTGGGGAACTGCAAACAGTGGCGGCTGCTTCGCCCCTGGCGGAAAGCGGAATGTATGCTAGCGATGACACAGATATGTCCGGGACGATCGCGATTTTAGTACCTGTTTCTTGGAATCAAGAGGGTTCCCGCGTTCTCGCCCGCGAATTTGAAGCGTTGTTCAACTCTTCCGATATGTCCGACTACGCGGTCATTTGGGATAAAAATGATAATTATACTTATACCGTTGCTCCGGCTCGCAGTCTTTACACCCATGCTGTATTGTTGGGTTGGAGTCAAGTTTGCCCGGGACAAGTTCTGTTCCGCGCCGGTCATTTGGGCGATCGATCTTGGCCTCTTTGTGCCGTCGATATGACTGGCCAAACCGTATCTGTCACCCAAGACAAACCCCTAGTTTTCGGCACTCAAGCCAGCACAGACTGGATCGAACCTAAAACTCGTTTCTAGATATATTTATGGCGGCATATTCTTTGATTTGGCCCAAAATTATTTTACTTTCCGGTCAATCTTTAGAGCAATTTCTTTTGACTCTGGGGATGACAGCTTTGGCTGTGATTTTCGGTCTCACAGCTTTTATTTTTGTTCGGGTTTTTGTCAATTGGTTGCAGGACAAGCTGGAGGAAAAACGCCATTTTCTGAAATTGAAATCACCCCTAAAAAACCGAGATTCAACTGCCAATATTGCCGCAGGTAAAAACGTTTTTTTAGAACCGCAATTTGTCGAAGAAGATTCCAATTATCCGGCGTTTTTTGAGGAACCAGAAAGCGATACTTTAGAAGAGCCGGAGCCAGAAATCGTCTGCGAAGATGCAGCAGCAGTTGCCCATCTCTACAACCCGATCGCACTTTGGCAAGGGCGCTTGATTTTGCCATCAAACGAACAGCGCCAGATTTATGGATCAGTTTTTTTTGAAGTGATCAATGCACCCAAAAAACATCAAAATTTCATTGGCAAAATAGCATTTTTGAAGTGGAGTACAGATCGCCAAGTACAATTTTTTGTCCACGCCGTCAGTCAAGATATCAGCTTCACCAAACAAACTCAAAAAAGTCAAAAATCAGGCAACATCCATCCAGATAGATTGAACGGCTGGCGCAATGTCGGCCCTTTAGAAACTCTAGCAGGTAGCAGACGCGAAGACAGCGTGACTGTGATGTTACGGAGACCGGTGATTGCCATCAACCATAGCAACAGCGACCCGCAAGAATTAATTATCGATCGCGAACCAGTACAAATTATCGGACGTTTCTGTGCCTTAGTCTCAATTTTACAGCGCCCAGAACCCGACAGCGACAAATTTATTGTCCGGCATTTGGGCCAAACATCCCAACAATTTGACGGCGCCGCCGAAATCATTCGGATTCCCCAAGTACAGCCAGACAAAAATGGGATAGCGAGGTCTACCAATCACCAAATCGAACAATCGCCATTAAATTCAGAGGGCTGGTACATTTACGGCGAAAGAGATGAAGATAATATTTTTGTTGTTCAGGCTATCGAACCCCGGAAAATTGCCCAATTAATCCCAGATGAAACACATTTCGGGTTACAAAAATCTCTCGCTTATTTAAAAGACCAAAACTGGTTAAATACTAGGGCGCAAAAAGGACAAGCCAAAAGAGTATTGTTGATGCCAAATGATGCTACAGAAAACGATTCAATCTCCCCTTGGCAAGAAGGAGATATCGGTATAGTGATTCACTGTTTCGGCGGTATCGGCGGCAAAGGCGGCGAACCGGCACCGCTGAGAATTGTCACCGGACATTTTGCTTTTGGAGTAGCAAAAGTTGTGCGCGATCGCTTTACCCGCGAACTGCGTTTTGACATAGAATACAAACAAGTTTATGCCCACAATCCAGACGGAATTGTAGCAGGTTCCAGCAAATGGCAAAGTTACATGGGAGACTTGCAGCGCGGCTGGTTGGGCGATCGCCCGGTGTGCGATATCATCTGTAAATTAGACTGCGTGTGTTGCGACTACGACTTTGACGGCATCACCTTGTCGCCTTTAACTGAATTAAACCAGCAACTAGATATCATGATGGCGCGCTACCGCAGCGGAGACGGCACCGGCGCCAGTTTAGTCACGCCAGCAACTTCTTGCGTCCAAGATTCCAGTCAGGCAATTTACGCGACAATTAAAAAAATCACTGCGGAAATTGAGTCAAATCCTCAGATTCAAGACTGGCTGAAAACACATCCCACCGCCGCACAAACCGAAAGATTTAACCAGTTAATAGCCTTAGGAGAGAGTTTAGAAAAAGTATTAATTCCCCTCGGTGTTGTCCGTCCAGATTGGCGCAAAAATGCGAGATTGGCGGGTATTGATTCTGAACTGAAAAAAAGCTTTTTTGCTGGCATCGTGAATTCGTTCAAAGCTGCTATGAGTTACCGAACAATGCTGCCGAGGCGTACCCAAGATGCGATCGCCAAAATCCTCTTAAAACAAGGAGCTTTTTTGTGGGTAATTCGCACAAATCAAGTTGGTGGATGCGATCCAGACATTGAGCCGATCGCACCTACAGGACTTTGAGTCAAATTATAATATAAGAAAAAGACGGCGGTTGAAACCGCGTCTACACAAACAAATTCCGCCTCCGCGGAATGAAGAGAATTAATCAGATCCGGCGATTTTAACCGTCTTTTCTTCAACCCGCGGAGGCGGGTTTTGTCTGTGTAGACGCGGTTTCTAACCGCCGAGTCTTCTACGAATCCGGCGATTTTAACCGCCGTCTT
>NZ_JAEQCX010000158.1:0-12447 GCF_020738035.1 Microcoleus sp. PH2017_28_MFU_U_A | reverse complement strand
GCGACTCGATACAGAAAAAACTTATCTTTAACCAAGCTTGAATATATTGATCGCTCCTGCTCTTGGTTGGCAATCAATTATTCAGCAAGCCCTATATAAAGAGCGCTGAAGCGCAACTACGTACCTTGATAGCTGCCTCATCAACTCTATTCCTTGTTTTTCCGTTGTTAGCCGCCCCAAGATCGCAGCAATTGTAACGACATATTACAAAATGACGCTAAAGCAGCATAGAGGCTTGACAGCAAAGAATTAAGTAGCTAATCTAATATACATACCCGGGTAAGTCAATTCACTGATATGCAAGAAAAGCAAAAAGTTACACTGTATCTTCCACCTGAACTGCATCGCCAGCTCAAAATCAAAGCCGCAGTAGAAACCGAACCGATGTCATCAATTGCAGAAAGGGCAATTGTCTTCTACCTAGGAAACCCCGAACTGGTTGACGAAGTAGAAGCCTCCTACGGACAAACCCACCGGGTGTACACTTGTCCAGAATGCACGGGTTCAGTAGTAATGCGAGATGGAGAACTGGCATCCGTAACAAGTCAGCCGAGTGTATTGGCTGAGCAGGATCTTCCAGTCAAGCAAGTGTCAGGCGTCAGTGCCAGCACAGCCCAACCGGGAGAGGAAGAATTGGTTCCCTGCTAAGAATGCCTTGCTTGCTCAAAAAGCCATAACTGGAAATCTCATTCAGCAATGGGCTAATGGCAGCATTGAGATTCAGCAAAGATAGCACCGTCTCTAGTGGGTCGAGGAATATGCAAGAAGAGATCAGTATCCTAATCCAAGCTCAATATCCTCTGATCTACCTCGTGACATCCGAGGAAGAGCGGTGTGAGCAAGCAATTTCCGCAATAGCTCAAGCTAAGCCGCAGCGCCGAGTCTTTGTCTGGACTGTAACCCAGGGCATGATAGAGTACGGTCAACCTCGTGCAAACACTCAGCAAAGCACCCTCTCGCCGCAGGCAGCTATTGAATGGGCGATTAGGCAGCGCGAACCGAACAACAACGCTACTATCTATGTATTCAAAGACCTGCATCCTTTTAAAGATGATGCAACCGTAACAAGGTTGTTGCGTGATGCGATCGCCAACTTCAAAGGAACACAAAAGACAATTATACTGATGTCTCCTTTGCAGCAAATCCCGATCGAGCTAGAAAAGGAAGTGGTAGTCTTAGACTTCGCGCTCCCAGACATGGCGGAACTAAACCAAGTATTGTCTAGCCAGTTGGAGCAAACGAAATCGCGACGCATTACCACAGAATCGCGAGAAAAACTTTTAAAAGCAGCCTTGGGATTGACTAAGGATGAAGCTGAAAAAGTTTATCGCAAAGCCCAAGTTTCCACGGGGCGCTTAACCGAAGAAGAAGTAGACATAGTTCTGTCGGAGAAAAAGCAATTAATTCGGCGCAACGGCATTCTAGAGTTTGTAGAAGAAGACGAAACCCTGGATGCAGTCGGGGGTTTAGAAGAACTCAAACGGTGGCTCAAGCAGCGTTCCAACGCCTTTACAGAAAGGGCGAGAGAATACGGCTTGCCCCAACCCAAAGGAATGCTAATTCTCGGCGTACCCGGATGCGGAAAATCGCTGATTGCCAAGACTACCTCGCGCCTGTGGGGACTGCCCCTGCTAAGGCTAGATATGGGTAGAGTCTACGACGGATCGATGGTAGGTCGATCGGAAGCAAACCTCCGCAACGCGCTCAAAACCGCAGAATCCATCTCCCCAGCTATCCTCTTCATCGACGAACTAGACAAAGCCTTTGCAGGAGGCACTGGTTCGGCCGACTCAGACGGAGGAACCTCCAGCCGGATTTTCGGCTCATTCCTCACTTGGATGCAAGAAAAGACTTCCCCAGTCTTCGTAATGGCAACAGCCAACCGCATCGAGCGTTTACCCGGGGAATTCTTGAGAAAAGGTCGATTCGACGAACTCTTCTTTGTTGACCTACCGACGAAAGAAGAACGCCAAGATATATTCAAAATTCACCTGTCAAAACGGCGTCGGGAAATTTCTCGCTTCGATTTAGAGCAACTTTCCAATGTTTCCGACGGCTTTTCAGGAGCAGAAATTGAGCAAGGGCTAGTAGCAGCCATGTACGAGGCCTTCGCTCAAGATAGAGAGTTTACGCAGTTAGATATCATCGCGGCCATTAAATCTACATTGCCACTGTCTAAAACCATGACCGAACAGGTCAGCGCCCTCCGAGATTGGGCGAGACAGCGCGCACGGCCCGCTGCGTCTTCCGTCGCTGAATACCAGCGAATGGAATTCTAAAAGCTTTCTCCTGGTCCAAACAGGAGCAAAGGCTAGCAACAGCTAGCAGTTCGATTGAAGAGCCGCCCAGCGGCACCGTTAAATCCAGACCGTTGTTGTTTCTCTCTCAGTTTTATTAGGAGGAAATCCAATGTCTCACTTTAGCACTCTGCGTACCAAAATCACTGATGCCGAAATCCTGAAAGCTTCCCTACGTGACTTGGGCATTTCAGTCAAGTCAGAAGCTGATGTTCGTGGCTATAATGGTCAGCGCGTTCGCTCCGACATCGTGGCGACTCTGGAAGGCGAATACGACCTGGGTTGGTCTCGCAATAGCGACGGTTCCTTTGATCTGATTGCAGACCTCTGGGGCGTTGCCAAAAAGCACAATCAAACTGAGTTAATTAACTCCATTAACCAGAAGTACGCAGTTAACAAGACCTTGGCAGCAGTCAAGCAGCGCGGTTTGCAAAACGCCAACGTCAAGTTGGTAGTGCAAAATTAATAACTCTGCGTGTTTCTAAGCTTGCGGGTTAACCAAATACTGGTTAACCCGTTTTTAGCGAGGATGTAGAGTGTTTTTTTATCCGCTACGTACTTTTTTGCAAGCTTAAGCAGCAGCTTTTTATCTGAAAGTTGCTGCTTTTGTGCTTGACTAGCTAATGCTTCTGGCAAGTGTCGATCGTTTGTTGATAAATTTCAATCATGCGATCGACTTTGCGTTCCCAGTCAAAATGCTCCCGAACCCGCTCCCATCCCGCCCTACCCATACTCTGTCGCATCTCCTGCGACTGAGCGAGCTTCAGCATAGCGTCAGTCAGTCCCTTGACAAAGCCTTCTTTAGAAGCTGGTTCTACTAAAATACCGCAACTGGAATCTATATAATCCATCGGGCCGCCCCAATTGGTGGCAATGACGGGCAAGCCGACGGCCATTGCTTCCATTACCACGGCTCCCCCAGGCTCCCGCAAACTCGGCAGCACCAGTACATCGGCTTGTTGCAGTTTGAGAGCGCATCGATCCTGAGACAACCAGCCACTAAATACAACCCTGGCCTCCTGGCCTAAACGAGCTGTTTGAGCTTCGAGTTCCCCTCGCATCTCCCCATCGCCGATGATTTCCAAAACAGCATCCGTTTGAGCGGCGACGGCTCTGAAGGCTTCTAGCAGCAAGTCTACCCCCTTCCAGTCTGCCAGTCGCCCCAAGAAAACAAAATGGATTTGTTGATTAGGCTCCTTTGATGCCATAGATTCCGATCGCCACACCGATAAATCCACGCCGTTTTCCACAAGTTCGATGATTTTACCCTGCACCCCCGCCGGAAGTGCCTGCTTCGTGCGATCGTTTGCCACTAACACCGTCTCTGCTTTGATTTTACCGGGCAAAAGACGGTTGAACAAGTTGACGAACTGATAACCGATCTCGATTAAAATATCTACTGAACGGTTTTGGCGCGATCGAAATGCCAAAGGAAATTTAACCGCCGTATTCAGTGGCCCCATAACTACCGGCACCCCTAAGGCGAACATCAGGGACGGAAATTTTGCCGAAACTGGTGTCGGCTCGTGAACAATATCAATCTGTTTTTCGCTCACCAGCCGATCGACAATACCGCGCTGTAGCACTTGGGTGTATAGGTGACTGAGCAGCCCTAAAGTAGGCGCACCTAACCTTGGAGGCAAGAATCGCCCGCAATTGTTAAGCAGCCGATGCACCCATGTGTCGGGTACAAAGTGCATTCGATCGCATTCTTCTGGAAACAGCGCTTCGAGTTCAGCTTGAGTGCGCCCGTGTACCACTAACCATGTCTCTATTTGGCGGGATCGAAGTATTCGGAAGTAGTGCACTGGCAGCAATGACTCTCCACCGAATTTATTAGAGGCATTTTCAGCAACAATTACAATTCGCATAACTTGTTTTCCACCCCATAAAGAGATTTATCTACTAAGCTGTTGTGCATTTAAATTGTATATTTCGGTTTGCGAACAAAAATCTTCAATCCGCTGCCCTTCTACCCCTCAATTACCATACACAATCTAGATGCACAACAGCTTATTTAGAGCGAGCGGTACTTTTAGCGTCAATCATTTTATGATAAATTTCAAGAATTTTTTCTGCCTTTGGCTCCCATGTAAATTCTTTCGCTTTTTCGATACACTTAGCTGACATAACTTGCCGCAAGCGATCGTCTTCGACCAAAATCTGAATTTTATTTGTTAACTCCTGAGTAAGATACTCTCTAGAAGTTGGCTCTATTTTAAATCCAGTTTCTTCAGTCACGTATTCCGCGATACCGCCATTGTTTGGTACAATACAAGGCAACCCACAAGCCATAGCTTCCATTACCACTGCGCCGCCAAATTCCCTAATCGAAGGGAAGCAAAAAATATCCGCTTGCTGGTAATAGTCAAGTGTTTCTGCTTGACCTACCCAACCAGCAAACTTAACTTTTTCTCCTAAGTTAAGCTTCTCTACTTGAGATTCTAATGCTTTTCTTTCTTGCCCGTCACCTACTATTGTTAATTGAACTTTTTCTTTAATTTTTGGTTCTAGTCTATTCACAGCTTCGATGAGAATGTCAGCACATTTGTAAGGAACCAATCGACCTACAAAAAGTAAATTTATCTGGCCACCCTTTTTTGTTTTTGGTTCTTGTTTTAAGAAACTACTGGCAATACCATTTTCGTAAAATAGTTGAATTCTCTGGTCTGGTATCGCAAACAAATCTTTGAGCATATTTAAGGTATATGTTGAACCTGCCAAAATTTGGTCTGCTTTTTTGTAAGTTTCTACATAACCTGGAATTAAGGCTCGACCAACTGCCCTCAAAAAGTTGAATTGAGCAAATTCTTGTTTGGCAGTTTCTTGAAAGCCTGGTGGAAAAGGAATGCCTCCATTGACTGGGCCTAGCAGAAAAGGAGTGTTTTGGCAGGCGCTGACTACCTTAAACGGATACCGCGGCATCATCGGGGTAATTGCATGAACTATGTCATAATCTCCCTTGAGAATTTTGGAGTGAAATTTTTGATATACTTGCTGATTAAATTCTTCATAAATTGGGTAGCTCAAAGCATTATACAGTGGCCAATTTATTTTACCATTCGCGGTAATTTTTTCTACTACTTTGTAATACTGCGTAGCAATCTTTCCTTCTTCAATATAAAAAACTTTTTCGTATTCAGGGTGTTTTTGAATAGCGGATTTATTTCTAGCATGGGTGACAAGTGTTGCATCAACTAGCTTGCTAATTTGTTCAACAAAATTGTACCCCACCAAAGGTACAGAAGCCCATTCAGGATTGCACTGCTCTACAATTAGTAAAACTTTTAATTTTTGGTCGTTCATTGGTTAGATTCCTTTGTTGACGATCGATGAATATTTGGAAGTTGAGTTTTGAAGAGATTAATCGATATTAAGCGTTTTTTTTTTCGATGCGAGAGTCGGCTGTAGAGGTTGATGGAAAAATCCGCCTCTACATCAACACCCGATTTGCAATTACAGGGGAGAAGTTGCAGAAAAAACAAGTTAAGTTGATGGTAACTGATCTACTTAGTAGACTTAGCACTCATTGTAACTTTCTCAATTGATGGGCTTGATGTCTTGTATTCGATCAAGTTGCTGCGCTGTCTGAGCAACCGGCGTTTGTAAAACAGCATCTGACCCTGCAATTGAGGAAATCTCCCCAACACGCAAGATAATGCGTAGAGAGCAGCATCCTTTGATTTTAAGTTTTGCTGCATCCGCCGATAGATGCGGTAGCCAAGTATCGGGTAGCCCCAAAGCAACAACAGGCTCCAGCCGTGCGTAACCCACGCTGTCCCGATTGCTAGCACGGGCAAAACGAATCCCCAGAACCAGATGCTGGTGCTGTCTTTGACCCAGTGGCGTTCGGGGGTGTTTCCGTGCAACCAGGAACCTTCGGCGTAGGCATGGCCTGCTCTTTGACAGCGCTTCCACCACTGGTCAAAACGAGTCATTTGGGCGTCGTGCAAAGTCATTTCTGCATCTAATCGCTCGATTTTCCAACCATTTTGGCGCAGCCGCACGCAGAGTTCCGGTTCTTCACCGGCGATCAGTATGGGGTTGAAACCGCTGACTTGCTCGAAGGCTGATGCCCGCATCATGGAGTCGCCCCCGCAGGCTTTGGCTTCCCCGATCGGGCTGTCCCACTCAATGTCGCAGAGTCGGTTGTATGGTGTGGCATTGGGATACCGCTCGCGGCGGCGCCCGCACACTACAGCTAATTCGGGTTGCGCTGCGAGTTTTTGCTGGGCAAATTCGAGCCACCCATCAACTATGGAGCAGTCGCCGTCTACGAATTGGACAAATTCGATGTCTGGAACTGCTTGTCGCAGGCTGGCAAATCCTGCATTTCTGGCGCGTGCTGCTGTAAAGGGTGTAGATAAGTCGAGTTCTACTGTCTCAGCTCCGAGCGATCGGGCTAATTCCAAGCTGCCGTCTGTTGAGCCGGAATCGACATAAACTACGCAAGCTACTTTGCCGATCGCTGACAGCAAGCACGCTCCGAGGCGAGATCCTTCATTCCGCCCGATAGCAACCAATCCAACTTGTTTCAAAGCTTACCTCTGGAATTCCACTTGCGATCTATTATTTTAATATTTTAGTAAAAGTCAAGCTAATTTCACAATATCTTGATTCCCAAACTTTTAGCGAGTGGCTGTAGTGCGCGTCAAAGCGTGTTTAGCTTATTATATATTAAGTCAAATCCGATCCAGCATTTTTATTTGAGAAGAGTCAACCATGCTAAATATCAGTTCTTTGTTCACCTTTTACTGTGGCGGTCAAGGAATTAGCCATACATTTTTGTCACTTTGTCAGTGGGATTACCCAGACTTTAAAACCCGCATGGTTGTTCCCAGTTGTGCACCGTCATATCGCGGGTATAATATGGTCGAAAGCGTACCCCCATATTTCAGAAGGGTGTACTACAGGCTCGGAAATTTTGCGCAATCTTCTGCTGAAAAGCGTTTTCTGAGAGATATCAATGATTTTGATGCAGTTTACTTGTGGCCTCGCACTTCAATCGAAACTGTTAGAAAGGTAAAGCAGCAGGGGCAAACACTTTTTTTTGAGCGTATTAACTGCTCTACTAAGAAGGCAAAATATATTCTTGACGATGCTTACGGTCGCTTGGGCATTGCTCCCCAACATGGAATTACAGATGCGATGATTCAGCAAGAAGATGAAGAAATGAGCTTGGCTGATTTCATTTTTTCTCCTAGTCCAGAGGTAAAAAAATCTTTTCTCGAAATAGGAGTTCCCGAATACAAACTGATGTCAAGCAGTTACGGGTGGTGTCCCAAGCGTTTCCCAAATATTTCGCCCAAAAAACAGCCATCAGACACCGTTACTGCGCTCTTTGTGGGCACCATCTGCGTCAGAAAAGGAGCTCACTTGCTCTTGCAAGCCTGGGAAAAAGCTGGCATTAAAGGCAGACTGGTGCTTTGCGGAGAGATGGAGCCTGCAATTGCCGAAAGTTGCAGCGATATTTTAGGACGCTCGGATGTAATTCATATAGATTACACGCTCAATATTGCGGGCGTATATGGCGAAGCTGACATTTTTGCCTTTCCGAGTCTCGAAGATGGTGGCCCGATGGTTACTTATGAAGCTATGGCTTACGGGTTGCCAGTTCTCACCTCACCTATGGGAGCGGGGGCCATTGCCCGGGACGGCAAAGATGGGATAGTCATAGACCCTTACGACTGTGAAGCTTTTGTTGAAGGCTTGCGAAAGCTTGCTTTGTCCCCGGAGTTGAGAGCACAGATGGGTTATAATGCTCGCCAGCAAGCCGAGGAATTTACCTGGGAAAAAGTAGCACGCCGCCGGAAAGATTTGATGCAGGAAAAATTGAAAGTTTAGGAATTAGGAGAATTATCTGAAAGAATCCTTGCTCTGCAACTTCCTTTTTCCTGCGAATATTTCTAGGAGTGCATTTTCAGGCTTAGGGTTTTTTGGGGATAATTTTTGCTGGTATTCCGACTGCGGTTGCGCCCGGTGGTACGTCGCAAATCACCACTGCATTGGCGCCTATCAAAGCATGATCGCCGATCGTTACGGAGCGAATAATTTTTGCTCCTGCACCGATATCGACGTGACCGCCAACTTGGACATTAGAAACAATTGTCACCTGTTGAAAAATCATACAGTTCGGGCCAATAGATGCCTCTGGGTGAATGACTATGCCATTAGGATGAAGCATAATGAGTCCCCCTCCTATCTGGCAGTTCAAAGGGATGTCAGTTCCAGCTACAATGCTCCAGAATATATGCTGGATTATGTTGAACCGGGATAAAAAATACCCTAAATTTCCACCTTGCTGCCGCCATTTTTGATAGTCGCGGATAGATTTTAGAAGTTGGCGACTGGGGTCCCACCACTGGCGAAGTTTTTCGCGACTCCAATCTGGCTCCGTGGCAGAAACGACAGGTGTAGTTCTTGATTGAAGCATTATTTGTGCAAGATAACAGATAAGATATACTGATAATCATGTGACATTCAATTATCAGTATACGATCGCTGGTTGGTGATTGACAATATTTATTTGTTGAAATTCTGTGACAATCCTATTTGAGTTGTAAGGTTTTTGTATGTTGCCAGGTTTTACTGGTAGGCACGGCGGGGTACTAACCTACAAAATGTTACAATTCATACAGAATTACTATATTGTCAACTTGTAATTATTTGGTTGACCGAGTTAATGTCTACTAACAAGCAGTAGCGATCGCTCCCAGCGTGCAACAATCACAATTGCCATAGAAATCCACGATTTCGTACAAGCATTTATCACTATAGAGGCGGTAGATCTCTAGTTTAAGTAACAGAAGAGACAGGTCACTTTTTTTGGTACTAATTTAAGGATTGTTTTCGACAGGGCGGGATTTGATAATTTTGGCAGGGATGCCAACGGCAGTTTGACCAGCAGGAATGTCTGATAAAACGACAGCATTTGCACCGATATTTACGTCGTCTCCCAGGTTGACCTTGCCGAGAATTTTTGCTCCGGCGCCGACGTTCACCCGATCGCCCAATTGAGGCGATTCTAGGGGTTTTTCCAAGTAGCGGTTCCCCAGGGTAACGCCTTGGCGGATAATGCAGTCGTCACCAAGAGTGCAGTGTCCATGAACGATGATAGAGCCTTCGTGTTCAATGACGACTCGGCGGCCGAGCTTGACTGTGTACGGCAAATCTATGCCGTAGGTGTTGCGGACTTTTCGGTAGAGCGATCGATATAGAATGCTCAAGGGAGCCCGCAGCAGTTTTGGTTCTACCTGCATTCTCCAGACACCGAATCTTTGAACTGCTACGGCGCGAAATCCCGGTTTTGTCCAATCGCGACCGTGAGCAATCCAGTCTTCTTTAATCTGCTCCCACAATCCGAGTGCAGGGGTTTCTACTTGATTTTCAGTTGCTATTAAATTTGACTCCGTTACCATAAGCTGTACTCAACACTCTGTTTTGTTTAAGTTGTTATTAGATGCCCCAGATATTAAGCTATTTCTCTGGTTTTTAGGGAGTAGTGCACCCGGTTTATTCACTCAAAAACACCAAGTGCTGCGGTGAATTATCTCAAAGAATTGCTTGAAATCCGGAACCCTTGTAGGGAGAAATTAAAATCAGACGATTCATTAATCTAATCCTCTTCTTTCCTTTGTTAAGTGTCCTCAAGTTGTCAACCCTTCGGCTTCGATGACTGACAAGCTGTCCCAGATCAACTGTCAACTGAAGCAATGTTTGGTTGGCCAGGATTAACGGGGTTTCTCTGGCTTTGATTTATTTACAAACACCTTTTAAAAAATTTTTGAATCTTCAATCTTACCTCCCTTAAAAAATACACTATTCATGATAAAATCGGTGAGCATTTTTGGCGGATCGCCGTCCGGCTTACCTTGAAGTACGCGGCGCACCCTCCAGGCTCCAAAGCCCGAAGCCCAGGTGACATCAGTTAATGCTGTGTAAACCAAGCCGTAGTTTTTGAGAAAGTACCTGCGCCGGGAATCAAACCAATACTGTGGGAGTCGCTTAGGGGGTTTTTTGGTGTCAGTCACACCTGAGCTTTGACCTACTAGGTGTACCACGCGACTTTCAGGTACATACCAGCAACTCCAGCCAGCTTTGTTCGCTTGCAGGCAAAAGTCCATTTCTTCGCAGTACATGAAATAAGCTTCATCCATCAAGCCAATCTTTTCAAATACTTCACGACGGACGATCATGCTGGCTCCAGCTACCCAATCAGTTTGACAGATTTCTTGGGAAATAGGAGGCGCTACATTCCACTTTGCCAATAATTTGGATAAAAAGCGCGTCCGCCAACCAAAATCGAGTTCGGTTAAGAAATCGTGAAACCGAAAAGCTGAATGTTGCGGCGTTCCGTCGGGGTCTTCCAAGCGGCTGCCGGCGATGCCGGCCTCGGGGTTGGAGTCCATGAAATCGACGAGGGCTTTTAAGGCACCTAGGCGAACTACGGTGTCTGGGTTGAGCAGCAGGAAGTAAGGGGGGGGATTGGTGGATTGCAGGACAGGACGTATGAGGGCGTTGTTGCCGAAGGCAAATCCGCCGTTGCGGTCTAGGGGAACGAAGGATGCCCATTCGCTCCAGCCTTCTGCTGCGATCGCCGCTGCTATTTGTTCGCTAGAATTGTCGCCTGATGCGTTGTCGGCAACTGCAACTCGCATACCGGGGAGCGATCGCACTTCGGTAACTAGAGAGCGCAAGCAGTCAATGGTTAAACCAGGGGTTCGGTAGTTAACAATGACAACCAGCAGTGGATACGGGTGATTGGACTCGCTGGCTTTGGACATAAGTGCAGTTGTTGGTTTAACAACTTTTTAGCTCAAGTTGTACCCCTATGGCAAGCTGGCGCGATCGCCATTTGAGGCCTCGCCTACTTTTTTTGATAGTTCGGGCATATTTTACAAAAGCGGTCACTCTTATTAAGCTCTTCTGTTGAAAAGCCTGCTTTACTGCCAAGAAAAACCCCAAAAATGCCCAAAAAATCTTCAAAAAAACATTGTATATAAGGGTTTGAGTATTATTGGATATGTCTATTTATTTCCATAGAAGTGTGACAATCGCAATTGTGCAAGCTGGGGTTCCATTTCGGGGTCGTAGGCTCCCTCGCGACTGTTAATTAAATCGGCCCAAGGTAGGCTTTGAGTTTCAGCCTGCAATTTTTCCACCAAGTCTGCGACGCGTCCGATGGGTTTAGCGGGAACACCGGCAACTATATCGCCTTCTGCGACATCTTTGGTGACGACCGCACCGGCGGCGACGATCGCATTTGGGCCGATGGTGACGTTGCGGAGGACGATCGAGTGATAGCCGATAAATACGTTGTCACGGATGTCTATTTTGCCCACAGCATCTAGTTTGACGTTGTAGGCTTGATTGAGCATGGCGATCGCTCCGTCGTGGCCGATCAGGATAGAGCTGGAAAAGTGGACGTTGTTGCCGATGCGGACGTAGGAGGGGTCTGTAAACACCGTGCTTGGCAGGATCGTGCAATTTTCGCCGATCGAGTACAGGTTGCCGTGAAGGCGGAGAAATTGGGTGTACTCCTCGGAACTTGGCTCGCAGAATTTGACGTAGAGGCCTCGGAACTTGCCATAGCGCATGGCAAAGTGGCGAAGGATTTTCTGAAAGATTGATTTAATCATTTTCCTGAGCCTGGGTAGATTTAAGCCTATTCGTAGACATACTAACCGCTGTTGTGTCAGGAGGTAGATCTGACAATATGACAACGTTGGCACCAATGTTCGTGTCCTGCTATACAAATACTAGACAAGTCTAGACATTTGGTTCTTACTTCATCGGGAGCATGGGAGCGGTTATCCCTCAGTAAGCTTTCACGATGAAAGCCAAGCGCGATAAATTAATTGCTGCGTTCAAATCCCTGTCCATCGAATGACCGCAACTTCCACAGTTGTAAGTTCTTTCTTTTAGTGGCATATCTTGGGTATGTCCACAGCTTGAGCAGGTTTTGCTTGACGGAAACCAGCAGTCAGCAACAATTATTTCACAGCCAAACTTTTTAGCTTTGTATTCCAGTTGACGTTTGAATTCATGGAATCTAGGACTTACGCATTGACAAAAAGCATTATCTATGTACTCTCGGCCATAGCATCACTCTGAAGGTTCGCAAAAATATGCTCACGTATAACTAAAGTGA
>NZ_JAEQCX010000157.1:0-12677 GCF_020738035.1 Microcoleus sp. PH2017_28_MFU_U_A | reverse complement strand
CGAAAAAAATGTGCCTCAAATTTTAAGACTGAGATGTGCGTATTTAAATAATGACATCAAGCTAGGTGTTTCTACTTAGTCAAAAAGTGGGATGCTCCCCATTGCTTTTGTCATTCGGTGAGTTTGAAGGTCGGGTTGGTATCACCAAAAGCTTACTTGAAAAAGTGCCAATGTTTCATGGAAAAGCCGATAAAATTAAAACTAATCCCGACAGTAAAAGGAAACTTATATACACAACTAATTTTATAGCTAAATTGGTGAGTTGCGCGTTTACTGACGGCCCAATTGATGAACTCAAAGATTATGACGTTGCCGAATCATCAAATATTTTGGCTATATGTCTTAACAATTTTTTTTCAGAATGTAGTCAGACTAAACATATTTTTGAAACCAGCGTTGAAGATTTGAGTGTTGAAGATGTTAATCAGTTTAAGGAATATTGCATTTTAGGTAGAAGTGTAGGGCTAGAAGTTTTAGGTAGGTTGCTATACTGTACCTATGACACAGATAGCAGCCAAGATTTTGCTCATGAAAAAGTATCGGAATTGGCACAACTGGATTGGTCTAGACCAAGCCATATTTGGGAGGGAAATGTTGTTTTATCTAACTCCAGCTCTAGTAATCCAAGAGCATCCTATAAAATAACAGCAAGTGCTAGTGCTGTAAAAATGGCAGTCGAGGCAGCAAAAGCCGAGCTAGGATGGCTTTAACAAATATTATCTTCCTGAATCTGCGGTTTACAAGCCCAGCTTCACCTTTAAATAATCAGTCATCCAACTAACACTCGCCCTCGACTTAGAAATCCCCCCTTTTACCAAAATTCCTCCCTCCCAATCAGGATTAGAAATCGACCAATCAACCTGCTGCAAAAGGCTCAAATGTTCCTCCCAATTATTGGGAAAAACCGCCAGCAGAACAGCCCCAACTTCCCCCAAACTCTCCAGTACAACACTATGACAGTGCACGCAATTCCGCCGTACTTCCCCCGCCGCAACCTGCTTGTGCAGAACTAATTGCCAATCTGGAATAAAACTGCTGACGACATTCCAATAACTAACCGCCTGTTGTATTTGCTGAGTAAGTTCTTCCTGTTTTTCCTGTTTTGTGGCGCGGTAACGAGGGGGTTTCGCGTGTTTGCTGCTGTGGATGTTGGACAGCAAAGCTATCGTAGCACGATCGATCGCACTTAGCGCAAACAATTTGGGTGATCGCCCATTCAAACTCCCCCTCTCCATCTCCGTCAAACAGCGGAACACCTCAACCTGCTTAACAACCGCCTTCAGCACCACAGCCGAATCGCCCCGGTGGTTGTAAAGTAGACTTAGCGACGACTCCAAAGGAACTTGAAAATTGTTCAAATCGGCAAACTTTTGCTGCGAATTTTCCAACCCAATATCGAGAAACAAAATCAGCGCCACCGTCTCGTATCCCAACTGCGGATTTTCCCTCAAAGCCATCTCAAAAGCGGCGCGCCGATGCTGTCCGTCATTAATAGTAAACTTAGCATCCATCGGCACACGCAAGCGACCGATTTTGCGTTCTTCCGCTTCATTTCCGACAGCTTCAAAAGTAATATCCGCATCAATAGAAGCGGCGATCGCCCCACAAGTATAATTCCCAGAATTTTTGACAAAATAATCAGCAATTTCGGGAATCCTAGCATGGTTAAGCACGCGTTTCGCCCGCAAAGACGGCGGTAATTCTTCAGAATCTAAGGGGAACAATTTCGGCAAAAAACGCACCGGACACATCGATACGTAATATTCGCGGCCCGCTTGAATTCCCCGGATCGCCGGCAAAATGTATTCAAAGGAAGGAGTAGACATATTTTTTTGTGAAGCCGGAGATAAATCTCAACCCTGGGCGATCGCAATTCTTCATCTGCGACTTAGATAAAGTCTTGACATTTTGCACAAATTATGATATGCGGCTTGAATCTCATAACTTAACAACTCCAGTATTTCACAATGCTTTTTAAAAAACAAGAGTTGACATAAATTTTAACCTATGATATTTTTGGAAACACAGCGTAAATTATATAAAAACTCCCTATGACTACCAATCCAGCGGCTGACCTCGCTATTCAATTTTTGGAAAAAGAAAATCGCGAAAGACAGGAAATCGCACTGTTATTAGACAATTATTTAGGAAAAGACGATCGCATTTTCGTACAAAAAACCCAGATGGGAAGCAGCGAAGCATACATCGGTTCAGTCACCCTAGAATGGTTAGACTCCCGCGTCCGTTTCGCCTCGCAAATGCCGCTTTTCCGGCAAAAATTCGACCTCCAAACCAACAACATCGTCCGCGACGACGAAACCATTGACGAAATTATTCAGCGCCCCTTAGATTGGTCGCGCCAAGCAGCCCTCACTCAATATTTAGCAGCCCGAAAATCCCACAAATTCCCCGCAGTTTTAGTCGTAGTCTGTCCCCCGTGGGTAGACAATCCTCACGCCCAAGAATGGGATGAAAACGGCGTCGCGACTAAATCCGCCGCTGAATTCATATCCTTTGATAAAAACGGTAATTTAGGGCTGTTGGATGTATCTCCAAAAGTCTCAATTTTTGCCTTAGACGGACAGCATCGGCTGATGGGAGTTCAAGGTTTAATGAGTTTAATTAAAACCGGAATTCTGCAAAGATACAACAAAAACAAAAAACCTGTGGGCGATGCAATTACTCTCGAAGATTTAGCCCAAGAGTATCAAATTGACCCCGAAACAGTGTATAAATTAGCTCACGAAAAAATCGGGATTGAGTTTATCCCGGCGGCTGTGGCGGGGGAAACGCGGCAACAAGCACAACGGCGCGTGCGATCGATCTTTGTGCACGTTAACCTGATGGCGGTAACTCTGAGTCAGGGACAGCTAGCATTATTGAACGAAGATAATGGATTTGCCATCTGCGCCCGCAAAATTGCCGTCACCCATCCCTTATTAAAAGAGCAAGATGATAGAAATCCCCGCGTTAATTGGGACAGCGCCACAGTCGCAGCAAAATCAACAGTGTTAACAACATTGCAAGCGCTGCAAGATATGGCCGGGCGGTATTTAGAACATAAATTCCCCCATTGGAAGCCGGAAAGAAAAGGTTTAATTCCCATGCGTCCGGAAGATGAGGAACTGAAAGAGGGAATAGAAGAGTTTCATAAATTGTTCGATCATTTAGCAACTTTGCCCAGCTATCAAAGAATTGAAAGCAGCGAAGAAACAGCAGAATTGCGCCGATTTAGTTTTGAGAAGCCTGGTGGCGAGGGCAATATTTTGTTTCGTCCAGTCGGTCAAATTGCCTTAGCTAATGCTTTGGGAATTCTAGTATTTAGAAAGAAATTGTCGCTAACATCTGTTTTCGACAAACTCCGCAGGTATGATGTGGATGAAGGATTTAGCTATATGGAGAATCCTGAGTCTGCGTGGTACGGGATTTTGTACGATCCGAATAAAAAGCGAATGCTAGTTTCTGGAAGGGATTTAGCCACGAAGTTAATTGTATATTTGGTTGCGGGAATTGAGGACGATATGGATCGGGCTCATTTGCGGCAAGCGGTGGCCCAAGCGAGGACTTTTGAGGATAAAGCTGTTAGTTTTAATAGCAGGTTTGTGCATCCAAAAGAGGTGGGATTGCCGCAGGTACTTACCTAATTTTTATTGGCCAAAAAGTCCACAGCAGGGAATACTGATAAAGCAGGAAGCAAATAGATTTTGTATAATTGAATCTGCACCTTACCTAGAACCAGATTATGACCATCGCTGAACAGATTTATGCGATCGCCAAAATCCTTCCCAAAGACCAAGCTAGTGAAATCCTCACTTTTGCTGAATTCGTCTGTGCTAAGCATTTGAGTGCGAATCAACAAACAGACACCGTAGACTCTCCAATTCCTTGGGCTGAATTTGTTTTTTCCCTGGCTGGAACTTGGGGAAAAGATTTTCCATCCATCGAGGATATTCGTGCTGAATCTGGACAAGACATTTTGCGGCAGAGTTTGTAAATGTACGTTTTGGATACAAACACCTTGATCTACTATTTCAAAGGTCAGGGACAAGTTGCTCAAAACATTGCTAATGTTTCTCCTCAGGAAATAGTCATTTCTGCGATCGTTATTTTTGAGTTGCAAGTCGGCATTGCTAAATCCAATTCGCCAGCCAAACGCACTCAACAACTTCAGCAATTTTTGAGCCGAGTTAGCGTTATTGCTTTCGATCGCGATGCTGCTGTTGCGGCTGCTATAATTCGCGCCCAGTTGGAGCAACAAGGTACTCCCATCGGCCCCATCGATGTTTTGATTGCAGGGACAGCCGTAGCCCTTCAAGGGACTCTCGTTACCCACAATGTCAAGGAATTTTCTAGAATTTCGGGACTCGCGATTGCAGACTGGTATTGATTAGCTTCAAAAGTAAAATCTTGTTAAATTGATACTTTTAAAAGTATGTGCTAGTTGCTCAATTGATCTGACAATAGAACCTGAATAATGATAGTTCAGACATCAATACCATCCTAAAGTTCTGCGATCGGATGAACTTTGCCCTCTTCTACTTCCTGCGATCGCAATCAGGAGGCTGTTGAGGATATCTTCTTTAGATAGATCCTCTTCATCTTCTTCAAACAGTTGACCTAGGGATTGCAAAATCAGGGTTTCGATCGGTAAGTTGAGTTGGCTAGCTTTCTCAAGAAGCTGCTGTTCTAGGCGATCGGGATGGTGAGGGTAATTTGCATTGGGTGTGCCTCTCGATTTTAATAGTATAAAACATTTGTCACAATCTTGCTTACTTTAACAAAATTAATTCTGCTGCTACAGGTAAATGATCGGACTCCGTTGCTGGTAAAACGGAACTCGATTGAGCGCCCCAATGCTTTGAATGCCAAATATAATCAATGCGGCAAACCGGATAAGTTAAGTTCAAGTTAATTCTTTTCGCAAAGAAACCGTGAGGCCAGGTAAAACCAAACCCAAACCCTGATTTGAGGAAAGCATCTTGCAAAACTTTCTGCACGCTGTCATAGTCTTGAGATTCGTCTGTCATGTTAAAATCGCCGGCGACAATTACTGGCAAAGTTTCTTGCCCAATTCGCTCTACTAAATCTTGAATTTCGGGAAAACGTTGTTTGTATTTGTAAACTGGGATTTTGATAGATGGCAATATTTGATACATTTTAACCCACGGCCCGGTTGCTTGCATATTGTAAATGACTATCTCTTCCCCTGCAAATTTAATTATTGCCCGCTGCTGCGTTTCTGGATGGTTGGCTAAGTGCAAGATTTCGCTGGATACAATTGGATATTTACTGAGAATTGCTACAGGTGGAGTGTCTATTTGATAGGGATATTCTGTTTTTAACGAAGTGAAAGCTGCGCTATGTTTGCGAACGGTTTCTTGTAAAAATATTAAGTTCGGTTGTTGTTGGTTTATCAGTTTAACTAAAGTTTGTGGCTGAGTTGCGTGCCAACCGACGTTATGCGATAATATTTTCAGGCTGGGCTGGGAATTGGCGATGCTTGTTGTTGATTCGGGGGAAAAGTATTTGAGGTGCAGCCAGCTTAGGAGTAGAATGCAGGCAATTGATGAAATAATAGAGAACCAGCGGTTTTTGATAATTGAAAATGCTAGTACGGGTAAAAATAAAATTGGCAATAAAATTAACGGAGTGAAAGTGCCAATAAAAGCCACAATCCACAGCCGATCCCAAAATATCAGTCGTAGAATCAAATAGCAGAGAATGAATGCTGAGTAGCTGTAAGCGAAAAAATTTACAGCTTTTTTTAAGTATTTATGAATCATAATTTATAGTTAATTCAGAATAAGAACTTGCTTAAATCGAATTCTTCATTTGACCGATGTTTATTGTCCCTTTCAGAAATTAAGAACAATAAAAGGCGATCGGTATAATCGGCTGCACCCCGAAATTCTTCTCGCAAAATTTCCAGGCCGCCATTAGCATATTCTTCAAAAATTTGCAAGCGTTCTGCCTCTGATTTTTCGTCGAGATGGGAGAGAATTTGCGGATTTTTGGTTTCGGCGATCGCAATTAGCTTGATTGCCATATCGTAGCCCCTGGATACAAAAATATCAACATCGATTGAACCGGGTTCGCGTTTGGAAATTTCCCCTAAGGGCGATCGTTTTTTCCGCTTATTTCCCAAGGAGGCGGCGAAGGCGATGACATCGGCGTAAGTCTGGAAAGGCCCGGTTTTGTTGTCGGATAAAGTTAAGGATTTAACTAATTCGGCTTTGTCTTTAGCAATTCTAATTCTGTTAGCAGCCATTTGGTAATTGGAATTGGTAACTGTCAACTATCAATTGTCAACTGTCAACTGTCAACTGTCAACTGTCAACTGTCAACTGTTTAGAATGTTCGTAACAGCATAATTTTTTGTGCAAAACCGCCCCTGTTTTCCCGGCGCTTGGCTTGTGCGTTTAAAATGCGATCGCCCGAAATGCCATAACTTAGCATCAGTGCATCTATCACCTCATACAAATCAGCCAATTCTGCCACCAAATTATCCTTGTCAGCCTCAGCCACTTCCGCAGCTTCCTCAATCAATTTCTGCCGCAAAGCTTGACGATATTCTTCATCTGACAAAACAGCAGTTTCGCATTCATTCCCGCTTTCGCGAATAATGTCAGGAATGCGATCGCGCACCAACTTATAATACTTTTTTTCCATATCAAACTTCCTTCAACCTTGACTAAAATTTTGAATTAACCAGCGATTAATTTCTCCATCATCTTGAGTTTGACTTTGATTCAAAGCTTCCTCAACTAACGCGATTTCTAGCCCAGGTAAAACCCGCGACTGTTGAACTCGGCCACTACCTCCGCCATTAATTGCAAAGGCAAAAACCTCCCGCGTGTTTGCACGTTCAACCCAATATTCGCTAATTCCTGCGTCTTCATAAAGCAACCGCTTGTTACCCAAGTCATCACTAAAAGAAGATGCGCCAATTTCTATTACCAAATTAGGCGGATCGTATTCATTCAAATTAACAGGTGAATTACTGTCATTAGGAGGAACCCTCAAATCCGAACCGATGTAGTAAGCTAGATCGGGTTGAAACTCACGAATACCTGTTTTGCGGAAACTGGCATTAGCAAATTGAACTACTCGGATATTTCTCAATGCAGCAAACAGAATAACTACATACGGGATAATTGAATTATGACGCGCGTGCAATGGCCCTACTGGTGACATTTCTACCCTCATTTGTTCTCGATCGTAATAAAACTTGCCTTTTTCCCAAGCTGAATCCTCAGTGAAGGCTAGAAACTCTTCCCATGTCGCTTTCACCCAAATATCTGTTTCCAAAACCTGCGTAATTGCCGAACTAAAAGCCATAATCCACCTCTACAATTTTTGTATATTCAAATTCATCGGGACTGCGCTTAACTAAAGCATAGCGCATCCCGCCTAGGTAGATTGAATCTTCTTGGCAATCAGCTTTAGGAGAATTGTACTCCAGTACGTATTCCTTACCGATCGCACTTTCCATCTCTTGGGCTACTTCTCCGCGCCACTGAGTTTTCGTTACCAAAACTATGAGTTGATTCGCTAGCTTTGGCAGTTTATTCGCAATTTGTTTGCGATAAATCTCGTCTAAACTGCCAAAGGGAGAATCCATGACAATGGGAAAGGTACTGCTATCCGGGCCCATCAAAGTATTTTTTTGACTCCACTCGCGCACGCCCTCAATAATCCCACCGATAAATGACAAACTGAGGATTTGATTTTCTCCCGTCGAAGCGGCGACTAGAGATTCTTTGCCTGAGGTATTTTCTACTAGGGTTAGTTCGTATTTATCGCTCAATTTGGGGATGTAAGGAGTAAAAGAAATTTGACTAAAAATATCTTGCACTCGCTTTTCTAAATGAGAACAAAACTGTTTTTCTAAACGCGATCGCACTTCTGTCAGGCGATCGATCGCATCCTGAGACGCAGCAATCCGGCGCTGGGCCAACACTTGCTTTTCCTCATTCAGTTGCTGCTTGTCGATTTGCTTGTCCAAAGCCACTATCTGGGCAGTCAAACTCTCAATCTGCTGCTGGTTAGAGCCTGTTTCTCGGTGCAAATCGCCAATTTTTGCCTCAATCTCATCCAAGCGCTTTTGCAAGCGGCTGACATCGCCGTCAGGGAAGTTTTTTAGCTTGGTGTGAATGTCGTCTAACTGGCTTTCCACGCGAGAAAGTTCGGATCTACCGCGACTGATATTGCTTTGTTGGCGATCGATTTCGTCCCAAAAATCAGCTATTTGGCGATCGATCTCATTTATGCGATCGCTAATTCGGATCGTAGTTTCTTCCACATCCCCAGCACCGGCTTTATTCATCCAACCCGTGACATTTTTGCAAGCTTCTGAACCCTCCACCAATTGGGCACCGCAGATACACCGCTGCTGTACTAATAACTGTTCCAAAAATGGCCGTTGAATCCCCGAAAGCAACTCGCCTTTTTCCCGCAAATCAGCGATGAGCGTTTCAAATTCAGCCGCCACATCCGACATAAATATCGTATAACCGCGCACAGAAATTTCTCTTTTTATAGCATCTAAATGGGTGGCATTTTGTTGTTTAAGCAAAGTTTGCTGCATTTCTAATTCATTCCGCAATTTTTGCAACTCAGCAGAACCACTGAGTTCCAGCAAACTAGCATTTACTACTTTTTTTAATTCACCTTGGTTGGTCAATTCTTTCTCAACTTCTACTTGCTTTTGTAAAAGTTTATCTTTTTCTTCTTGAAGCTTTTGCTTTTCTTTTAAAAGTTTCTTGATTTCGGAACCGCCAATCGTTTTTAAATCATTTTCTAGAGACTTTTTGGCTTCTCCCAAATGTCGGATAGATCGACTCAATACCTCTACTCCCAGCAATTCCTTTGTAGCTTCAGCAATTTCTTCTTTCTTGTCGTGACGGACAATTTGCTCGATTCGTTCTCCATCAAAAAAGAAATATTGATGCAGACTTTCCGGCAAAATCCGCCCGATAATATCGTCTGGATGCTGCGCCGACGGCATCCAGCGCCCGTCATCTTTTGATATTTGCAAGAATAATTCGTTCTTGCCATGTTCTACATTATTTTCACCTTTATAAACGCGGCAAGCACGTCTTACTTTATAGCGACTTGTGTCATGTTCAAAAATAATCTCTACCCAACAATCTACTTTTTTGCCAGATTTGGCTTCCGCAAGGGCGCGTTTATTGACTAATTGTTCTCCCACCGCAAAAGCTGCGCTGAATTTTTCATACAGCACCCAAGTAAAGCCGTTCATTAAAGCTGTTTTTCCGGCGCCGTTATTGCCATGAATTACTGTGATGTTTTGTTCGCCCCAAGCTAGCTTAATTTCGGGAGTTTGGCCGTAAAATTGCCGAAAATTGCACAGAACAATTGACATTAATTTCATAGAACCGCTTCCTTAATTATTTTCAAAATGTCATCGCTAATATAGCGGGGAACTCTCATATATAGTTTATCTTTTTCCAGTTCCAATACGCGCTCGATAATTTGTCTGACTTCCGGCGGCGCGCTGGTAATTGGTTGCTGTACGTCGCTCAAGTCTTTGTCAGTATGATAGCTGGAACGCTTTTCTGCTAAAATAGCGATCGGTACGGGTGCGATCGCACTATCTCCATATCTAAAAGCCATAACCAGATTTTCATTCATATTTTCAGTCATAAGAAGAAGGAAGAAGGAAGAAGAAGGAAGAAGGAAGAAGAAGGAAGAAGAA
The DNA here is from genome assembly GCF_020738035.1 of Microcoleus sp. PH2017_28_MFU_U_A. NCBI lineage: Bacteria > Bacillati > Cyanobacteriota > Cyanophyceae > Oscillatoriales > Microcoleaceae > Microcoleus > Microcoleus sp. PH2017_28_MFU_U_A. The sequence goes on along the minus strand of NZ_JAEQCX010000157.1, from coordinate 2,959 downwards.
GGAAGAAGGAAGAAGGAAGAAGGAAGAAGGAAGAAGGAAGAAGGAAGAAGGAAGAAGGAAGAATGCTTATAGAGTTTGCTTTTGAGTTATCTGTATTTGACGTTGAATTAGGTGGATTTACTTATTTTATTGCAAATATTAAAAAATATAGGGGTTCTGCATGGCGAGAAACCCGGTTTCTACGAGTTTTGCTCTCCCCTCACGGAAAATCTACGAAGAAACCGGGTCTCTGGAGTCTGGGTGCGTCCGCGAATCAAATTAGCAACTCAAACCGCGATCGAATAATTATATCTTTTTAAGATAAACCGAACCTGAATAAATGTCAAATATCCAACAATCCGTAACGTTTTTGAATTTGCACCAATTTGACCCTAGCTTCCCCAGCATTGTCAGCTAAATCGGCAAATTCCAGGAAGCGCTTTAACTCTTTTCGCAGCAAGTTACGCTCGACTTCTAAACTTTCTCGACCCAAATCTGGAGGCAAAACTATCATATCAAATAAAGTTGCCCTTTCTTTCCCCGGATGCGGCCGCAAGATTCGTCCTCGGCGCTGAACAAACTGGCGCGGATTGCTGCTACTTGCTAAAATTACAGCATGGCGAATTGCTGGAATATCAACGCCTTCATCTAAACAGCGAATCGCGACTAAACCTTGCAATTCTCCACTCTCAAATTGTTGGCGCAATCTTTCTCTTTCTGCTAAGGGAGTCGCCGCGGTATAAGTGTTAACTCGATAGCCTAATTCTGAACCCAATAATTTTGTGGTTTCTGTGAGTTGGCGGTGATTGCTGCGGCGCGCACCTGCTTCGATCGCACCGTCGCCGCAGTAAAATAATGTATGCGATGTGTCGAGACGGTGCATCATTAGTTCTCGCAACGCTGTTAATTTATTAGCCGCCGCCCCAATCAACCTAGCCCGCTGCATTAATAAGGTTGTTAAAGCATCATTTGGTTCTATTTTTTCCTCGCCCGACAGCGCCCAACCAATTTTTTTAGTTAAGTAGGAATATTTGCGGGTTTCGGATTCGGTCAATTCGACTAAAATCGGATAGTATAAATAATGTACTAATGCTTTTTGGCGGATGGCGTCGGCTAAGGTGAGTTCGGGCTGCAAAACAGGGCCGAAATAATCTAAGATAGCTTCAGTTCCCTGTTCGTCGAAGTGTCTTTCTGGGGTGGCAGAAAGGGCGAGGCGGAGCCCAATGTTGCGCGGTAAACTTTCTCCTAAACGAGGCGCGCCTAGGTTGTGTACTTCGTCTCCAATAATTAGGGCTTTTTCGGGGAAATACTGGATTTGCGATCGCAAACTATCCAACATTAATGTAGCGTTAGTTGTGATAATTGTGAGAAATGCGCGATCGCCCGTTAGCGAAGCCCTCGAAGAGGATCGCACTTCATACAAACCAGCAGCCAGCTTTTTTTGCCAACTGCGGGCGCTATCAAAAGCTAAAATAGGTTTTAAACCAAATTTCTCCGATTCGCGCGCCCACTGATTCACCAGATGGCAGTACGGGCAAATTACGAGCAGGACTTGAAGGTTAATTTTATTGTATAATTCAGTGGCGATCGCCAGCGCAGTAATCGTCTTGCCGCTACCCGTCGCCATCTTCAGCGTACCGCGTCCCTGATTTGCAAACCAATTATCCACCGCCTGTTGCTGATACTGTCGCAATTGCAGCGATGGCGGCATCCTCGGGAACCCAAATTCCGAATTATTGGCTGTTAAGTGATTCACCTTTAAATGCCGTTAGATGCAACTTTATCCTGATTCAACTGTAACTCATTTCTAATTAAAACTTAACAGATCGAACAAATTTGCCGCGGACAGTTGCAAATCCGACAGCACATGGAGTACAGGTAAAACATCTTCATTCTCTTTAATTTCAGGTTCCTGCTGCGGTTGAAAAACAATTACTAATTGTTCTTCCGGGTCAATCAGCCACCCCAGTTTAGTCTGATTTTTGAGACAAAACAAAATTTTGTTAATTACGCGACTGGAACTTTGATCCGGCGATAAAATCTCAATTATCCAATCCGGTGCAATTTGAAAGATATTTTCAATTTTTCCATTAGCATTCAGAGGAATCCGAGACCACTCGAATACTGCTATATCTGGAACAATAGAACGTCCATCAAAAGTGCAGCGCAGTTCAGGAAAAGCAAAAGCTAACTTTTGCGGTTCTCCCACCTGATTAATTCTATTCCCAAAACGGGTTTGCAGTGTGCTGTGTTTTCCTTGCGGCATAGCTTTTTGATAAATTTGACCGTCAACATACTCGCTAGCCGGCTTCGTTTCTGGAAGCACCAAAAACTCTTCCAGAGAAATCTTGGACGGAGACTGAATTGACGTTAGCATAAGCGATTAAACCCTCAAAAACTCTTAAAAATTAACATCGCCGTCAGTTTCCCAATCAGGACAACTATCCGATTCCACACCAGTAGGGTGCATCGCACAAACCAACAAATTTCCGCCGTAAACTTGACCGTGATAGTTCATACAACCGCGACAAACCGGATGCTGCGTTGGCGAAGGGTCTACATAAGTCACAAACGATGAATCTATCTCATCAAAATCAGGCTCAAAGTCCCGGCAAATTTCGATTATTGGTTCGAGAAATTCATTTAAATAACCATCAAATTCATTTAAATAACCATCAACTTCAACAATCAGGTTATTTTGTACTTGTTCTGTAAACTCTTCCGAAATTTTTGCCAAAACGTCCAGCATTTCGACAAACTCTTCGCCGATGTCGGTGAAAAAATGCTCTACTTCAGAAACAGCATTTTCCATGACTTCAAAAAAATCTTTAGACCAATCTTCCATAAATTTGACGGCTTACTATGGCAAAATCTTTAACAGTTGACATACTCCCCGGCGTGAACGCGCGGGGATTCTTGACACTTCACGGAGATGTGCCACAAGTGGTCTTACCTTCTCTCTGTGTCCGTTTAGAGTCGT